>CAMFKK010000057.1 GCA_945957225.1 uncultured Sphingobacteriia bacterium
CTACACTCGACTAGTCGTCGGCAGCGTCAGATGTGTATAAGAGACAGGGATAAAGCACTTTATTTGTAAACGCTATGCGCACGTAGGCTTTGCCTTTATATCTGTGATATTTTACCAGTTCGGCTGGTTCAAATTGTTCGCTGTATATCAGTTTTCTATTTTGGAAGTACTTTTTCATTTCTTTTTGAGTTTATGAGATTTGTATAATTGGTTTAGGGTCATACTTGTCATATGCCATCCGGAACATTGGTGACAATAATACATTCGCTGAATTTTCTTGTCATTCATTCCAACTGATTTATTTCGGACAGCATACAACAATCTATTAGCCTGATCTTTGCTCATTACTTTTTTACCGCATGACATGGCTACTTATTTTTGATTTTGTTGAATTGTTTCAGGCCCCATTTCTTTTTGGCTCCTTCTTCCCAAACCACATAGTTTTTATTGCCGCCATATCTGCTTACCACAAATGCCATGTATTTGTCAACAAATACTTTGATTCCGGCATCGTACCTGATCTTGTCAGCAGTTTTCCCATCTGGGCTTTTACCCTTGGCGTGACTGATAAAAATGAAGGTCTTTTTGGGGAACATCTCTTTCAGGTTCTTATAGTCCTGATAAGTGATGTGGAAGTACTGAATGGAGTCAATAATTATTACCCTTGGGCTTTTTTTGCGCTTTAGGTATTCAACTAGTGTATGGTAAGTAGTCTCATGGTTGGCCCATTTGAGCTTTCCAGATAAGGACTGGAGATCATGTCGGTTAATCAAGTTCTGTGTGGTCAAGCTGTGTCCTTCTTCCAGTGCTACATAAAGGGTGCTGTACTTTTCTGAAAGGAATTTGACAAACTTGTAGACAAAATTGGACTTACCGGAGCCGCTTGACCCCCAAATGATCATAACAAACACTTCCTCTAGGTTGCCGAGGCTTTCCTGCCACTCCAATGGCAGATTCTGTACCATTTTGAACTTTTTCTGGAGTAATTGCTTTACGCCTACTATTTTCATGTAAATCGCTTGAAATCTTTATTGGTGGCTTGATTCCGAGGAAAAACCCTAAAAAGCGTTCCCGCTTCTAAATGGGTTATTTTCCCCGAAACCCGCACCGTTATTGAATGATTAGGAGATTGTATTGCCAAAAAATGGGCAAAAGTGGGTGGTTTATTATGCTAATTCTGGTGCTTTTCTGGTCTTATATTCTTCATGAAATGCACACAAAAACAGCAGTTTTGCAGCCATTGAGTCCCAAGCCCATGACTCACCAATGGTTAAATCTTCGCCAACCATAGCCAATAATCTAGCAGGGTTGTTCATGACCAGTGCCTCATGCTCTAGTTCCAGAGCTAATAAATCGGCTTTTTTAATGGCTGCTTTGGTCTCGTTACTGGTATCAAGGCCAAATTTTTGAGCTATTACATTCTCAAAATTGCACTCAAGGTTCTTGTAAACACCACCTAAAAGGTGCTTAAGTGGACTTATAACATCACCCAAATAGGCTTCAGAAGCATCATGAAGTAGGGCTTCCAGTTTGATTTTTGGGTCATTTACTAGAAGGGAAACCAAAATTGAATGTTGCGCAACCGAGAAAAAGCAGCTGGAGTGGCCTCCAAAACGGCAGATTCTACTTAATACGGTGGCAATGTCTTCCATGTCAATTTGGTCTTCGGCAGGGTTGATAATTTCAATCACTTTACCGGAATAGGTGTTGAACTTTCCAAGTTTACTTTCTGAAACCGGAATGATGGTTTTTTTGGTGGTTGGTAGATACATTTTGGTGGTGGTTTTTAGTGGTTAAAAATGCCTCCAGTGCAGTGGTGTATACCGAACACCGGAGGACTTGTTATTTACTAACTGGGGGGTGGTTTAAGAGGGTTGTAGCTCTTCTTTCTTGGCTTCTACATAAAAGCTCTCTTCCTGAACAACATCAATATAGAGGGCGCTTTTATAGGCATCAAAGCCGTCTTCTTTACTTAGTGCAATGATGCTGTCTTTGTCAAGCTCTACTTTGGTACGAACCAAATTGGGGAACAACTTTACCGCTAGATCAGCAACTGCATCCCAACTGAATCCTTTGTGCTTGGTAACTTTTGGTGTACCTGTGCGGTATCCAATTGTAGTGTGCAGCAGCTCCATGCTTTTCTTTTTACCCCAAGTTTCTTTTTGCTCTTCAGCAAATGCCTGGAGAACTTTCTGTGGTTCATCAAGGGAATCTTGCAACTCAGTAATATCATCCTGATACTTGCTTTTCACCTTATTGATTTCCTCATTCATTTTAGCTTGCAACTTGTCCAACTTGGTGGCATTGGTTGCAAATGTTTCGCTGGCTTCTTGCGCCTGCTCTAGGGTGACATTACTGATCACCTTGGTCTTAATCCTTGTCATGCTTCCTTTTTGTTTTGAGATTTAAAATTTGGTTTACTTGTCTATGGTACTTTCCTCTGTTGAATTCTGGAGTTTGATCAACCACATAAATTCCAATTCCTAATATGGTTCCCCATCCAACGGCAAAGACTAGTGCAATCATTTGTATTACTGTCATGGCTAATTGTATTGCTGGGCTACTTCATTGCTTATTGAATGCAATTTGTTTCCCAAGTAAGTAACTGGTTCATTGATATAATCGGTGTACAGGATGCGAAGAGCTATGGCTTGCGCAGGTGAAAAACTGACCTTATAATCAGGTTGCCACTTGCCCAACTTGTCATAAAGACGGTCTTTTATTTCTGCAAGCAGCGATGCCCAAATTTTATCATCATCAGAATGAAAACCTGAAGGGTGAGTTAGTATTTGCTCAATGCAAACTTTAAGGCACTCAACAAATTCACGCTTCATGGTGCACTTATATTTACTGCTCAGCTGTGACATTGAAATACTGTTTTACTGGTTCGTATAATTTCAGGAATCGACTGTCCTGAGTTTCTAATAAATCATAGCCTGACTTAATGCCCTTCATGACAGTAGTATGATCTTCAATATTGGTATGGAATCCAAGAATGACATATGAGGCTTTAGGATATTGAATTTTAGCAGCCATCCACAGTAATTTTTTATAGGTTGGAATTTCTCCTTCCCTAGATTTATCACTTACATATTCAAGTGTTACACCCCAATCCTTACACATCTGTAAATACAATTCTTTAATCTTATCTTCTACAGTACCAACATAAATTCTCGGCATTAACAAGCACTGTACACCTGTTCTCTCATAAATGCTATCCTGAGCTTTTTTAATCTCATCATGAATAGTGTACATATGCTTTTTTATAACAGGATTCATGCTACCTCCTTTTTAATTAGTTGTCCAATCATACTCTTGTAGGCATTGCCCAGGATAATGCTGTTTGGGGTAATTTCTAGTGATAGAATTACGGCATCGTGATAGTGCATATAGATCAGTCGCTTATTGCCAATATTCAAATCGCTCAGCTCCTTTTCAGAATCAAGCATAAAAGCAAAATCACGGTTATGCCATTGGTTTTTCCACCAGTTCCAAAACAGCTTATGGTTAAGCAGCTCGTCAATGCCTTGCGGGTCATTGGGAATGTAGGCCTGTAAATACTGGCATCCGGTCTTGTACTGGAATTCAGCATACTCCAATTCAGTCCATTCAAGTAGGCGGCAGATTTCGCTCTTTAAAAGGGATGCACCTTGCCTACGTTCTTGTACATGTGTCATTAGCTGGATTTTTTGAGTTTGGTTAGGGTTTCTTTTGCAACCTTCTTGATGTAGTTGCGGTCAATCCTACGCAGGTCTCCACCGTATTCATTGTATATGCGGTTGATCTCTTCTTCCTCGGTAATACCATTGGATTGGCATAGTTGAACAACCTCATGCTTATTGGTTCCGTGTAGCTGGATGAACCTGCTACCTATACGGCTCTTGATCTCTTGAAAACCTTTCTTATTACGGTTGATGCCTTTGTCAATTCTGCCAACAATAACATCAGTTGAGGTCCAAACAAATCCACAGATACCATGCAACTTATTGTACAGGGTAATGAAGAAGTAAAGCACTTCATCACGTAGTTTATCTACCTCATCTAAGATGATCATTGGCTTGTCTTGCTTGCGCAGCTGTGCAACTACTTCATTCATCAACTCGTAAATGTTCATGCCTGCTGAATTGCGGCCCATTGCCTGAAGTAGCTCAACCAAGAAGTACTTTTTATTCCAGTATTCAGCACACTCTAAGTAGTAAACGTTCCTTGATTTCATGCTCTCTGCGTACCATTTACCTGCGTAGGTTTTACCGCTTCCGGCAGGTCCTACAAGTGAGAATGTTTCACCATGCTCTTTAGCAATGCTCAGGTAAAGGATTACAGTGCTGAAATCCTGTGTTTCTACCAACTTGCTTTTCCGCTCATTCCAACCAATCTGTTTTCCTACAGTGCGCCACATGGAATCACTGATACTATTCCATTTGTTGGTTAAAATTTGGATGCCTGTGGCTTCACTTACTGCAGTCAATAATGCTAGAGCTTGTCTTTGACTGTCATACCCTTTTACATACTCGCTGAGCATTAGGGTGATTTCTTTTTTCTGTTCGAGGTTCATACATTTGTGGTTTAGTGGTTAATTACATTTGTGGTTAACTAGCCTCAGCGGGTGGTGCCGCTGGGGCATTTTTTTACATTTGGTTAAGTGCATCATCAAGTGATCTAGGTTTTTCATAATTGGCTCTTTGGTAGGTTTGTTCGGCTATTTGTTTGATTTCTTTGGTGATTACTTGGGCTTGAAGAAGGCTAGCAGAATCAATTCCATAGCGTTCAACCATTACTTTTCGCTTATCCTTTTTAGCCCCTATCTGTTCATTATGCCCTTTCTTCATGGCAAGTAAATGTGATAGTCTTGCACGATCTCCCTCTTTGTAATCCGCAATGGCTGCGCTCATTTTTTGGAACTCGGTAGCTACAAATCGAAGACTTGCCCCATCTGTGATCAAAACCCTGGTCTTGTCATAAGGGTCATAAATTACCTGTACCTTTTTGCCTACATTCTGCAAATACAGTTCGTCAGGAATATCATAGATGTACTGCTGTCCATCAAAGGTTACTTTGATACCGCCATTGGTAATGGTGTGACTATGGGTATGTTGTTGGCCAAAGAGATACAACATTCTTGCATCAGTTATGCGGTGCTGTTGACTCAGTTCACTATTGCCAAAAGCCTCAACCCACATCTGTTGTTTGGTCTTGCCTGTTTTAGCATCAGGTATCATGCGCATGCGGGTAATAAAGTCATCTATATATTGATACCCCTGCTCAATAGTTGGAAAGTTCTTCTTAACCAAATCAACATTATCGGGATTAAGCCTTTTTGTACTAGCAATGTTGGAACCAGCATAATTGGGGTAGAGTTTTAGTATCTGATGCCAAGTAGTACCAAAGGCACGCTCAATGAATTTTGCTCTTGCAACCTTAGCTGTAGCCGGAGTGAATGTGGCAAGGCTAGAATAGAAAGGCTCCAATGATTTAATACCCCAATGGTCAGTCTGAATCTGGTCCATCAGGTACCATCCACCTGTTAAGAACTTAATATGATGCATGGCATCTAAGTAGGCTGCTTTTACCAGATCAACGGTGACTGTTTCACCGTAAGAATAACCAAGTATGTAATCGTTATGAGCATCCATGATCACAATCAGCTTGTACCTGTAATAGTGATTAGTATACTTCTTGCCCTTGACCATTTTAACCTCCGTGAAGTATAAATCCAAGTCATTATCATCACTGCCAATCAGTAACATTGGAGCCGATGGGCGGTTACGGTGAATAATCTTACCATAAGTATTATACCACACCCCATTTCCCTCTCTTTGAGCCTGAATTAAGTGGTTGTTTTTTCTGCGGTGGTTGCCAACGGTAGCAGGGTCAATTGTCCTGTAATCATTTTTTAAAGCCCAATCATTATAGACTCTTGCAACTATCACATCATCATGTTGGTTAGGATTGGCAATCAGTTCAAGTAAAATGCTCTCACTTACTTCATCCTTAACCTTTGCCGCTAGTTTATTGCCAAATCTCCAGTCAACTAAGCACTCATAACCTTTCTCCTGGTATTCTGACATTTTAGTGATCAGTCGCTGGTAGCTGGTAGGAAGATCTATTTTGTCAGCCTTGATAATATCGCAGACGTGCATCCAAAATGCTGCAAGACTTAGGTTCAACTGCTTTTTCATAATGCGCTTATCTGCATTCACCTGGTTAAGCATATTCAGCCAGTTGGCAGCAGTTGTGTACTTGGTAATATGTTCAGTTGGAAGGGTCTTGTTGGAATCGTAACGGTAGGAAAGGAAAAACTCATGTGCCTTATGATCTATTTTAACCAAGGCTTTGATTGGTGCCTTTGCCATGTAGGAGTGAACATCACCAAAATATTCATTGAGCTTGGCTTTATGCTCATCCCTTAGGGTTTCAAACTTGACAAGTGGCTTTCTTCTATCCGCTGGGTCCACAATCATCTGCCAAAATGAACCATTGCGGTGGTTTGCCATCTTTAGTGTCATCTCCTTCCAACCAGCTGAAAGGAAGTCAGCGTATTCAATCCAGAGTGTATTTTCAATTATCTTCAAGGCTAAAAATTTCAGTTATGAGTAATGCTAACTATGATTCTCTATTTCGACTGCTGACCTATCAGTCTGAATCTCTTCTTGCTTTGCTAAAAGACTTGCATCCTGAACGTTCTGATGAAATCCAAAAGCTCTACGCAAAGCACCTTTCACAGTTGATTCTGAAAGACCAAGAGTTGCTTCAATTTTCTCAATCCGATAAAGAATTGTCTGCTTTGATTGGTAAGCTGGGTGCATAAGGCGCTTTTTTACTCGTATTGTCTTTTTCATGTTTAAATTTTGAGGTTAAAAGTGGACCGGTAGGCATCTGCTTCCCGATCCTGGTTGCCTATTCCCTAAAGAGGTACCGCTTTTTGGACCGCTTGGATAAGTAAATTGTCTTGCTCAATGATTTCCATCACACTTGAGAAAATGGCCTCATTTTCCCTTTCCCCTCTCATAACCTTCCGAACGTAGTTGTCTGACACCCCATGTATCTTGGCTACTATAGCCGCTACGTCCCTTCTTTTAATGCTGTGCTTCATAGTTTTTTCCATACTTTTAACCCCCTATGTTTTGTACCGCTTTCCGGTACACAAATATAATCTCAATATTTTGAGATTACAAAATATAAATCTCAAAATATTGAGAAAAATGGAAAACTTTTTTAAAAGAAACCTGGTTTACCTGAAAGATAAATTTGATGAAACCTACGGTAGCATTGGATTACAAGTTGGTGTATCTGCTAATACAGTGGCAAATTGGATTGAAAGGAATAATGAGCCGAAGATGTCTCAATTAGAGATTATAGCTCAAATTTTTGAGATTTCACTTGTTGATTTAATGTATTCTGATTTATCTGATGTAAACCTAAATTTTGGACAGGATGGTGGTAAAAACACTGAAAATGTAAACCTAAATGTAAACCAACCTGTAAACCTAAATGCCAAAAAAGGGGCTAAAACAGCCCCAATAGATCAATCAGCAACCCTCTTAGAGGATTCTTTAACACCCCCCCAATCAGAGCAAAATTTAGTTGAAACAATGGCTACGGCCATTCGTGGGCTAGAACGGGCAAATGCACGTCTGGAGCAACTTGTAGAGCGGTTGGAGGAGGAAAATAGGCGCTTAAAGTCTGAAATACCGTCAATTGGTAAAGACTTGGAAGCTGGTAATGCCAGGGCTTCGTAGGAGTTAACCCTAAATTAACCCTAATGGAGCGGTTCGTTTTTTTTGAAAAAATGCCTCAAAATCGCTGAAACCCGCACTGGTTGTGCATTTTTCGCACTTTTTAAGTGTTTAAGTTATTAATCGTTTCGTTTTACCCCCCTTAGTTATTAGGCTGAATTATTTAATTTTTATGATTTTTCTATCTACCCAACTTAAGCATAGGGGATTTATTGTATTGTTTGTTTTACTAAGTTCCTATCAGCTAGTTGCTCAAACCGATTCCTTATCCGTAGATAAACTTAGAACCGAATCAGGGGTTGACCCAACAAGGGTAAACTCAAGAATTGGATATTCTGTTTTGTATTTTGATAAAGCTGAAAACAAAGCCAGTATCAGCAACAAACTCAATCTAACACTGGGTGTCAACAGATGGAGTTTTGCCATTAAACCAGAGATTCTGTCTCTTTATCAAGGTGTTCCGGGAAAGGGTTTCAGTACAGGATTCGCTGACATGAAATTTTCTATTTTGAATGCATTTTATGTGGGCAAAAAAAGCGCGCTTGCTGGATCAGTAGAATTCAATTTGCCTTTTGGGAACCAGGAATTTGGCACGCAGTATTTCTCTGCAACACCTGCCCTCACGTATTCCTATACCATCAATACCAGTTTGTTTGTTGCGGTGCAACCCCAATACAGTTTTTCCCTAGCAAAGGATTTGCTGTATCCAGACTTGAGTGTATTAACCGTTAGAAATTTTATTGCAAAATTTACCAAATCTGGCACGTTCTATGTATTTGAGCCAAGGGCCATTTATGATTTTACTGCCAAGAAATTTGATTTGATTATTTCTCCCATCATTGGTAAATCACTAGGTGCAGGTTTCAATTTAATTGGGCTAATGGAAATACCAACCAATCAAAACACCAGAAATACCAGAGGCGTTTTGTATCAAATTGGATTTAATAAAAATTTTTAAGTTATACCAATCTCAATTCTCCAGAGATAGATACCATCATGCGCCGCTACCGTCCAGACTATGAATTAATGCAGTAGATGAATGATTTAGAACTGGGCTATTATATTGAAAAGACTTTTGAATTGTACAAGTCTGAGAAAGCCAAGAACCGCGGCAGTTTGAGAAGAAGGGATGACTAAAATACTTTTTGTAATAAAGATTGTTTCTCGATTTTCTAAATAATACATTGTAATAGTGGATTCATTTTGAATTTACATTATTATAATAAAAATTAGTGAGCAAGAAATTATACATTATTGCAGGTTGTAATGGTGCTGGTAAAACAACTGCATCTATTACAATTTTACCTGAGATTTTATTTTGTCAAGAATTTATCAATGCAGATGAAATTGCAAATAGATTATCGCCATCTCAACCAGAAAAAGTTTCAGTGGAAGCAGGTAGGATAATGTTGAATAGAATTAATGAACTCATTGAACATGGTTCAAATTTTGCATTTGAAACAACCCTATCTACAAGAAGTTATCATGAAAAGGTAAAACGAGCACAAGAAAAGGGCTATACTGTGATTTTATTCTTTTTTTGGTTGAATTCGGTTGATTTAGCAATAGATAGAGTGAAAACAAGGGTTTTAGAGGGCGGACACAATATTTTAGAAGATGTTATAGTGAGGAGATATAGCAAAGGGATTTATAATTTATTCAATATTTATATACCTTTAGTTGACGAATTCCTAGTTATTGATAATTCAGAAGTTAAACATGAATTAATTGCTGAAAAGAGAAAGACTTCTGAATTGAAAATTCTAAATTTTGGAAAATGGAACAAGCTAAAACAAAAAGCGTAAACAAAACTTCAAATAGAAGTGAAGACGCAAATAAGTTTTTAGAAGGACTCGAAAAAGTACACAAGAACTTAATAGAATTCAAAAAGAAAATGAATACAGATTTGGTGTATTCTATCAATGGTAAAATTGTTAGGGTTAAGCCCTAAAT
>CAMFKK010000058.1 GCA_945957225.1 uncultured Sphingobacteriia bacterium
GACTTTTGACTTTTGACTTTTGACTTTTGACTTTTGACTTTTGACTTTTGACTTTAAAAATATCATATCATGAGCGTTTCTAAAAAAGTAGTTCTTGGATTTTCAGGTGGATTAGATACTACCTATTGTGTAAAATACCTAAGTGAAGACAAGGGTTATGAAGTTCATAGTATTATTGTAAATACAGGTGGTTTTACCGAAGCAGAATTAATCCATATTGAACAACATGCTTATAGCCTTGGCGTAAAAACCCATACTACGGTAAACGCAGTAAAATCTTATTACGATAGCATTATCAAGTTTTTGATTTACGGAAACGTGCTCAAGAACAATACATATCCATTAAGTGTAAGTGCTGAGCGTTTAAGCCAAGCCTTACATATTGCAGAACATGCCAAAAAACTAAACGCAGACGCAGTGGCACATGGTAGTACCGGTGCTGGAAATGATCAGGTAAGATTTGACATGATTTTTCATATCATGATACCTGGTACTGAAATCATCACCCCTATTCGCGATTTGAAACTGAGCCGTGAAGAAGAAATTAGCTACTTGAAATCAAAGGGTGTGAATATGAATTTTGAAAAGTCAATGTATTCTATTAACAAGGGGCTTTGGGGAACTAGTGTTGGTGGTAAAGAAACACTCAACTCAAAAGGAATTTTACCAGAAGAAGCTTGGCCAACACAAGTAACTGCTTCTGAAAGCAGAGAAGTAAAATTACATTTTGAAAAAGGTGAATTAACTGCAGTGGATGGTCAAATTTTTGAACATCCAACCGCCGCCATTCAACACTTACAAACCATTGCAGGTGCTTATGGTTTGGGAAGAGATATACATGTTGGTGATACCATCATTGGCATTAAAGGTAGAGTAGGTTTTGAAGCTGCTGCACCAATGGTGATTTTAAAAGCACACCATGCACTTGAAAAACACGTGCTTACTAAATGGCAGTTAGGTTGGAAAGACCAATTGGCCCAGTTCTACGGCAACTGGCTACATGAAGGTCAAATTCTTGACCCAGTGATGCGTGATATTGAAGCATTCCTAACCCATAGCCAACAGAATGTAACAGGTGATGTATTTATACAGTTATTACCATATCGCTTTCATATCATTGGTATTGAATCTGACTTTGATTTGATGAATAGCAAATTTGGAAAATACGGAGAAATGAATACGGGCTTTACTGGTGAAGACGTAAGAGGATTTAGTAAAATATTTGGTAACCAGACATCTATCTGGCACAAGGTAAATCAATCTTAACAACATGACATCTATTAACCATACAACAAAGGTCAGGGTAGGCATCATTGGTGGCGCAGGCTATACAGGTGGAGAACTGATTCGCTTGTTGGTGCACCACCCTCAAGTAGAGATTGCTTATATCCATAGTAAAAGCAATGCTGGTCAAAGAGTTTCAAAAATACACGACGATTTATTGGGTGATACCAATTTGGTATTTGCAGAAAATATGCACCAAGAGATTGATGTTTTGTTTCTATGTGTTGGCCATGGTGATGCTAAAAAGTTTCTTGCTGAAAATCAAGTGGATACTAAGGTTAAAATCATTGATCTTTCACAGGATTTCAGATTGAATGACAATAAATCAATGATAGCAGGTAGGGAATTTGTTTACGGACTTCCTGAGTTAAATTATCAGCAGATTCAAACTGCACAAAATATTGCCAACCCCGGCTGTTTTGCTACTGCCATTCAATTGGGTTTATTGCCTTTGGCTAAGGCAGGATTATTACAAGAAGTTCATACTACTGGCATTACAGGTTCTACCGGAGCGGGTCAGAGTTTGAGTAATACTTCTCATTTTAGCTGGAGGTCCAATAATATATCGGCTTATAAAACCCTGAATCACCAACACCTTCATGAAATTGGGGAATCCCTGCATCAAGCATCGGGCAACCAATTAAATACCACAGACTTAATTCATTTTGTACCATGGCGTGGTGATTTTACAAGGGGAATTTATATCAGTTCTGTTGTTACATGTAATCTAGAACTGAAAGCTGTTAACGATTTATACAAAGACTATTATGCCAATGCCGCATTTACCCATGTAAGTGATAGCATGATTCACTTAAAGCAAGTGGTTAATACATCCAAATGTTTGATTCATCTGGAAAAACAAGGAAATAGAATTGCTATTCATTCTGCAATAGACAATTTGCTGAAAGGTGCATCAGGACAGGCGGTACAAAATATGAATTTGTTATTTGGTTTAGAAGAGGGTTTGGGGTTGCGACTAAAGGCAAACTATTTCTAGTATTGCTGGATAGTTTGCCCAAATGCAGCCATTCTTTCAAAACAAAAATCAACACCATGAAACTATTTGACGTTTATCCTATTAATAATATTACCATTGAAAAAGGGCTTGGATCCTATGTTTGGGACAACCAAGGACAAGAATATTTAGACTTATACGGAGGCCATGCAGTCATCTCTATTGGCCATACTCACCCACATTATGTAAAACGCGTAACAGACCAATTAAACAAATTGGGTTTTTATTCCAATAGCATTCATATTCCCCTACAAGAGGCATTGGCCTCCAAATTAGGAGACCTAAGTGGCAAGGAAGACTATCAACTTTTTCTTTGCAATAGTGGTGCTGAAGCCAATGAAAATGCACTCAAAGCTGCTTCTTTTTATAATGGAAGAAAGAAGATAGTATCATTTACCAAGGCTTTTCACGGAAGAACTTCCTTAGCTGTAGCAGCCACCGATAATCCCAATATTGTAGCGCCTGTAAACCAAACAGACAATGTAGTCTTCTTGCCTTTTAATAATACAGAAGCCCTACAAGCATATTTTGACAATTACGGTAGTGAAGTATCTAGTGTGATTATAGAAGGCATTCAAGGTGTTGGTGGAATTAATGTTGCTAGTGACCAATTCTTACAAACTATACGCCGGCTTTGTAATCAATACAATGCGGTTTTTATTGCAGATAGTGTTCAATGTGGTTATGGCAGAACGGGAAAATTCTATGCGCATGACCATAGTGGTGTTGCTGCTGATATTTATAGTATGGCCAAGGGCATGGGTAATGGATTCCCTGTAGCTGGTATTTCTATTGCTCCAAAAATTCAGGCAAAGCACTATATGCTAGGTACCACATTTGGTGGTAACCATTTGGCTTGCGCCGCAGCCTTGGCTGTTTTGGAAATTATGGAACAAGACGCCCTGATGGCCAATGCGCATAAAATTGGTGACTACCTGATGTCTGAGTTAAAAGGCCTACCCAATATCAGAGAAGTAAGGGGAAGAGGATTAATGATTGGTATAGACTTGGCAGAGGACAAAAAAGAAGTGAAAAAGAATTTGCTTTTCAAACACCATATTTTTACTGGTGAGGCAAAACCCAACGTGATTAGATTGTTACCAGCATTAAATATTACACAAAAAGAAGCTGATCTATTTTTAGAAGCATTGGCTAACGAACTCAAATAACTATTCAAATCAAGCAACATGAAAAACTTTATTTCTGTTCATGATGTAAGCAATATCAATAGCCTTGTAAAAAAGGCATTGTCTTATAAAGCCCATCCTTTTAAGGATAGAAATCTAGGTGCTGACAAAAGAATTGGCCTGCTATTCTTGAATCCCAGTTTGCGTACCAGATTAAGTACCCAAGTGGCAGCTAAAAATCTGGGAATGGAAGCTATTGTTTTCAATGTTGACAAAGAAGGATGGGCATTGGAATTTGAAGAAGGTGCCATCATGAGTGGCAATACAGTAGAGCACGTAAAAGACGCAGCCCCTATCTTGGGTCAGTATTTTGACATTCTTTGTATTCGTACTTTTCCAGGTTTGAAAAACAGAGAAGATGATTATAGTGAAATGTTTATTCATCAGTTTATCAAATATGCAGGTGTACCTGTGATAAGTTTGGAAAGCGCCACACTACATCCTTTACAATCACTAACAGATATTATTACCATACAAGAAACCTGGCATCAACCTCGCCGACCGAAAATAGTGCTCACCTGGGCACCTCATATTAAACCTTTACCCCAATGTGTGTCAAACAGTTTTGCGCAGTGGGTAAATGCATGGGGCGAGGCCGATTTTGTGATTACCCATCCAGTAGATTATGAACTGGCTGAGCAATTTACCAAAGGGGCAACTATTACCAACAACCAGGATGAAGCACTTAAAGACGCTGATTATGTGTACGTAAAAAACTGGAGTACTTATACAGATTATGGTAAGGTATATGAGAATGATCCCAACTGGATGCTCACAGAGGAAAAGATGAAACTAACCAATCAAGCCAAAGTAATGCATTGTTTACCAGTAAGAAGAAATGTAGAATTGAGCGATGAGATTTTAGACGGCCCTCATAGTTTGGTTACCCGTGAAGCAGGAAATAGAGTATGGGCAGCACAAGCAGTCATCGCTTCTATTTTGGAACAAAGCAAATAATAACATGTCTACAACAGCCTCAATATTGCAAAAAGAATCGCTACTAGTCATCAAGATTGGAGGTAATATTATTGACCACCCTGCTAAACTGCAGCAATTTCTTCAAGATTTTGCTGCAATCAAAGCAAAGAAGATCTTGGTACATGGTGGCGGTAAAATTGCTACTCAATTGGCCAAGGATCTAGGGGTGGAACAAGAGATGGTAGATGGTAGGAGAATTACGGATGCGGAAACCTTGAAAATTGTGACCATGGTGTATGCAGGTCTCATTAACAAAGGAGTGGTGGCGCAATTACAAGCCAATGGCCAAAATGCCATGGGTTTTTGCGGTGCTGATGCCAATTTGATTCAAGCTCACAAAAGATTACCCAATGCTTCAAATGGTATTGATTATGGCTTTGTGGGCGATGTTGACAAAGTAAATACTGCTGCTATTGAACCTTTATTAGAACAGGGCATTTCTATTGTCATTGCGCCTATTACCCATGATGGAGCTGGACAATTACTCAATACCAATGCAGATACCATTGCGCAATCAGTAGCAACTGCATTAGCCAAAGACTTTCAAGTATCCTTACTCTACTGTTTTGAGAAAAGCGGGGTTTTATTAGATGCTAATGACGATAATACAGTTATTGCCAGCATTAACCCTGACTATTACACAACACTGAAAAGCCAGCAATTAATTTTTGCGGGCATGATTCCTAAACTAGACAATGCATTCACAGCCATTATCAATGGGGTAAGCAAAGTCATCATTGGCAAGGCCGAATCTATTCAAGATCTGGTAGCTGGTACAGCTGGCACCACCTTGCAAACGAATACCATTTCCCATGAACAACAAAAATGACATACAAGGTTTAACGCAGGATGCCATTAGTTTGCTCAAACAACTAATAGCCATACCTTCTCTAAGCAAAGAGGAAGACAATACTGCAGACCTGATAGAACAATTTTTAAAGTCAAAAGGCGTAACTGCTTTTCGCTACCTAAACAATGTATGGGCCAAGAACCAACATTTTTCTCCAGAAAAGCCCACTCTCTTATTAAATTCTCACCACGACACTGTTAAACCCAATAAAGCTTATACCCTTAATCCTTTTGAACCCATTGTAAAAGATGAAAAATTATTTGGACTAGGAAGCAATGATGCGGGTGGATGCCTGGTTTCTTTAATTGCTACATTTCTATATTATTACCATCGCAGTGACCTGCAATATAATTTGGTATTGGCCGCTACAGCAGAAGAAGAAATCTCTGGACACAATGGCGTAGAAATTCTTTTGACTAGGTTACCCAAGATTGATTGCGGCATAGTTGGTGAACCTACTTTGTTGCAGATGGCGGTAGCAGAAAAAGGATTATTGGTCTTGGATTGTACCGCAATGGGTAAACCTGGGCATGCTGCAAGAGATGAAGGTGATAATGCCATTTACAAAGCGGTCAAAGACATTCAATGGTTCAAGGATTATCGCTTTGATAAAGTATCGGATTTACTAGGCCCCATGAAAATGACGGTAACCATTGTCAATGCCGGCTCTCAGCACAATGTAGTACCACACGAGTGTAAATTCACAACAGACGTGCGAGTGAATGAACTCTATACTTTTGAAGAAGTATTAGAGATTATTAGGGCCAATACGGTTTCTGATGTGCAACCGCGTAGCAGCCGTTTGCGATCTACAGCTATTGCCCTTGACCATCCTTTAGTAAAGTCTGGGATAGCATTGGGCAGAACCTATTATGGCTCTCCTACCACTTCTGATAAGGCACTGATGCCCTTTCCAACTTTAAAATTTGGACCAGGAGATTCAGCCAGAAGTCATTCTGCGGATGAATTTATTTGGATCCACGAAATTGGGGAAGGTATAGATATGTATATTCAATTGATTGATCAAGTAATAGTACAACCATGAAGCTCTGGCAAAAAAACACTACCGTTTCTGCAGCCGTAGAAAATTTCACTGTGGGAAGAGACAAGGAATTTGACTTACTCTTGGCTCCTTATGATGTGCTGGGCAATATGGCTCATGCGCGCATGCTAGCATCTGTTGGTTTACTTACTGCTGAAGAAGCAGCTGCTTTGGTTCAAGAATTACAAGCCATTTATGCAAAAGCCATTGCTGGAGAACTTACTATAGCAGATAGTGTAGAAGATATTCATTCTCAAGTGGAGTTTTTGTTAACGCAGGCATTGGGCGATATTGGAAAAAAAATTCACTCAGCGCGCAGCCGCAATGACCAGGTCTTGGTAGACATAAAACTCTTTCTGCGCGCAGAAATCACCCAACTGGTAGCAGCTGTTGAACCTTTTTTCCAATTGCTTCAAAGCCAAAGTGAGCAATTCAAAAACCATCTACTTCCTGGATATACACATTTGCAATTGGCCATGCCTTCTTCCTTTGGACTTTGGTTTGGGGCTTATGCAGAAAGTTTGGTAGATGACTTAATCACCCTACAAGGAGCTTATAAAGTAGTAAATAAGAATCCGCTGGGTTCTGCTGCAGGTTATGGTTCTAGCTTCCCCATTAATAGAACCATGACAACACAACTTTTGGGTTTTGGAGACCTCAACTATAATGTGGTCTATGCTCAAATGGGCAGGGGTAAAGCAGAAAGGATTACCGCTCAAGCAATGGCCAATCTTGCAGAAACATTGTCCAGATTGAGTATGGATATGTGTTTATACCTCAACCAACAATTTAGTTTTGTGAGTTTTCCTGCGGAGTTAACTACAGGCTCAAGCATCATGCCGCATAAGAAAAATCCAGATGTATTTGAACTAATTCGTTCTCATTGCAATCGCATCAAGGCCCTGCCCAATGAGATCAGTATGATGACCACCAACCTACCCTCGGGATACCACCGTGACCTACAGTTATTAAAGGAACACTTGTTTCCTGCTTTTCAAACTTTAAAGGACTGCTTGGCCATGGCACAACTGATGTTAGAAAACATTCAAGTGCAAGAAAATATCATGGTTGACCAAAAATACAAATATGCCTTTAGTGTAGAATCGGTTAATGAATTGGTATTGCAAGGTGTTCCTTTTAGAGATGCTTACAAACAGGTTGGTCTTACCATTGAAGCTGGACAATTTGAACATGCAGCCGCAGTAAACCATGTTCATGAAGGTAGTATTGGCAATCTCTGCAATGACCAAGTGAACCGCATGATGCAGGAGGTACTCAATGGATTTGGTTTTGAACAAACAGAAAATGCCATCGCAGCCCTGCTGCAAAACAAATAGAAAACCCTATTTTTAACCCCCACAAATCATGAATTCAAATAAAAACACAAACAATAGTATGAATAAATTTGCCTTGGCTACCATTAGCCTATTAATGGGTTTTTCTGTAATGGCTCAAACTACCAAGAAGCCCGCTGCACCTGCTAGCAAACCAGTTAGTGCAACAAAAAAACCAACAACCAGTTCTCAAAAACCTAGTACACAACCTCCTTTGGTCATTAAAAATGCCACCGATAGCGCTAGTTATGCACTGGGGGTTCGTATTGCTCAAAATATGAAAGCACAGGGTTTTGACAAATTGAATATGGCTGTGTTTGAAAAAGCAATGAATGATGTGTTACAAAACAAACCCTTGCTAATTATAGACAATGCCCTAGATCAATGTATTGGGGAATATCAACAAAAAGCAAGCTCAGCAAAATCAGCAGTTGCCAAAGCTGAAGGCAAGAAATTCTTAGCAGAGAACGCTAGACGTAAAGGTGTTGTAATTACCAACAGTGGTTTACAATATGAAATTATTAAAGCAGGAACTGATACCGTGAAACCCAAACTAACTGATAGAGTAAAATGTCATTATCATGGAACTTTAATTAATGGTACCGTATTTGATTCTTCTGTTGACCGTGGTGAACCTATTAGCTTTGACGTAAATGGCGTAATTGCTGGCTGGACAGAAGCTTTGCAATTAATGACTGTGGGTAGCAAATGGAAATTATATATTCCTTCAGAATTGGCTTATGGTGACCGTCAAGCAGGGGCTAGTATTGCTCCAGGCTCCACCTTAATTTTTGAAGTAGAAATATTGGCCATAGAAAAATAATTTTAGACTACTTGTAAAAAAGGATGAACCGCTTTAGATTAGTGGTTCATCCTTTTTTTATGCATCATACATCACAACCTTGTAAGCAATGTGGCAGGGCCGTCAAGGGCAGAACAGATAAACAGTTTTGCAATGATGGATGCCGTAACCAGTACCATAATCTGCGCAACAGTTGTCAAAACAATTATATGCGTCAGGTAAATCACCTGTTACAAAAGAATCGGCGTATTTTGGCAGCTTTATTTACAAGTTCATCCAAATCAAAACCTATTGAGCAGCAGCAGTTAGCAGACCAAGGATTCCAATTCCGTTATTGCACGCATGAGACCAAGACAGATCATGGGGCCGCCCGTTTTTGCTATGAATATGGCTATCTACCCTTGGAGGGCAATGTTTTGTTGATTCTGCACCAGCCTTCGGTTGAATCAACTATTTTTGCTGGCTAAGCAGCAAAAATGGCAATAGATAGAACAAAAGCACCCGCAATCAAAGACGCAGTGGAATTTGAAGTCAAGCTCAAACCCTGTGATCAATACCTATTAGACAATGGTACCCCTGTTTATAGTATTGATGCAGGTGCAGAAGAGGTAGTCATGGTTGAACTGGTTTTTCACGCTGGCAATTGGTATGAAGAGAAAAATATAGTGGCAGCCACAACCAATCATCTATTAAAAAATGGCACCAAGCGTCAGAATGCTTTTGAAATTAATGAGCATTTTGAATTTTATGGCGCTTATTTAAGCAGGGCATGTTATAATGAAACCGCTACTATTACGCTGCACTGCCTGAACAAGCATTTAGAAAATCTATTACCAGTTGTTACAGAGTTGTTGACTGATGCTATTTTCCCAGAACAAGAATTGGCCATTTATCGTCAAAACCAAAAGCAAAGATTAGAAGTAAATCTGAAGAAATGTGATTTTGTTGCCAATAGACTAATTGATGAATATGTTTATGGATTTCATCATCCTTATGGAAAATATACTTCCGCAGATGATTTTAACAACCTGCAACAACAAGACTTATTGGAATATTACAGACAGTATTATACCCATGGAAAGTGTCTAGTATTTGTTGCTGGAAAAT
>CAMFKK010000059.1 GCA_945957225.1 uncultured Sphingobacteriia bacterium
ATCCTTGATACTTTCTTTGGCTTGTTTAAAATAAAGATCCATGCTGTCCTTGGGTGTATACCAATACAAACTAGGATGGTTGGCTTCCAAAATTTTTTGTAACAACGCAACCTCTTCCTGTAAAATTTCTGGAGACTTTTTATTCAGCGGAGAATAAGCGCTATGGCGCGATGGTCCACAAGCCACAAAAAAAACAAGCATGCAAAACAGCCAAAGCGTTCTTGTGTTTTGCATGCTTAGTAATTATTGTTGAAAGGCATTCCAGCCCTGTGCAGTAATATTAAAAGTATTGCCACCTTTGGTCAAGAGTTTGCAACCCTCTTCCAAATCTGTCATATAACCAATCACACTGATCTCTTCATTAAAAGTGATTTTATCATGGTCTTCTTGCTTGAGGGTAAAAATGAGTTCATAATCTTCACCACCATTCAATGCACAAACCGTTGGATCAAGACCAAATTTATAAGCAGCCCTGCGGCTCTCATCATGTATAGGCAATTTCTCTTCATAGATTCTGCAACCCAGATTGCTCTGTTTGCAAAGGTGCATGACCTCACTACTTACCCCATCGCTTACGTCCATCATGGAAGTTGGTGTGATTTCATTTTTCTCAAAGAATTCAATCATGTCTTTGCGCGCTTCTGGTTTTAATAACCGGCCCACTATATAAGATTCATTCTCAAGATCGGGTTGTACTTGTGGATTCTCCAAGTAGATTTTCTTTTCACGCTCCATGAGGGTGAGGCCTAAGAAAGCACCACCCAAATCTCCTGTAACACAGATCAGATCGCCCTTCTGGGCTGTACTTCTTTTGACAAATTTATCGGGAGCAACTTCACCAATAGCGGTGATGCTAATGATCAATCCTTTTTGTGAAGTAGAAGTATCTCCACCAATTAAATCTACCCCATGTTTTTCACAAGCCAGATAAATGCCTTCATAGAATTCATTCAATGCTTCCATGCTCACCCTATTGCTAATACCAATACTCACGGTAATTTGAGTAGGCTGGGCATTCATGGCATAGATATCACTTAGGTTCACCATCACAGATTTATAACCCAAGTGTTTGAGCGGGGTATACATCAAATCAAAATGAATCCCTTCCAATAAAAGATCGGTGGTAATCACGGTTTGTTTTCCAAAATGGTCAATTACGGCTGCGTCATCACCCACACCCAAAACCGTACTCACATTTTGAATCTCAAAATTTTTGGTCAGGTGTTCTATCAATCCAAACTCGCCTAGTTCGGCTATTTCAGTTCTTTCTTCCATGTAGTGTTTTTTGTTTCTAACTATCCGTTTACTGGACCACCATTGACAATGGCTACCAATTCATCATGAATCAATCCATTGGTTGCAATAATATGTGGTTGATAGGGTGAATAATATTCGCCTTTAAAATCGGTCACTTTTCCACCAGCTTCTTCTACCATCAGGTACCCAGCAGCGCTATCCCAGGCATTGAGTTTGTGCTCATAAAATCCGTCAAATCGGCCAGCGGCCACCCAACAAAGATCAATGGCAGCACTACCTAGTCTTCTAACAGGCACGCCTTTGCGAATTAGTTTTTCAAACACTTGTAAGGGACCATTGGGACTATCTAAATAGGTATAAGGAAAACCAGTAACCATGCTACTCTTGATCACTTCAGTTTTATTACTAACATGAATGAGCTTACTATTTAGTGTAGCACCAAATCCTTTTTGTGCAAAAAAGAATTCCTTCATAAAGGGATTGTACACCGCACCCATGATCATTTTACCCTCTTGTTCTATTCCAATACTCACACAACAGATGGGAATTCCGTTGGCAAAATTCACCGTGCCATCAATAGGGTCAATGATCCATTTGATAGTACTGTCTTGGATAATTTCTCCTGCCTCCTCACTTAATATATAATGGTCAGGAAATTCTGATTTAATCACGTCAAAAATGGCTTTCTCAGAAGCATGGTCAGCTTCTGTAACCAAATTGTTCATGCCTTCTTTGTTGGAAATCTGAAAACTGCCGTTAAAATAGCTTTGCATTACTGCGGCACCAGCTTCGGCCGCTTTAATCAGGGTCTGTTTAATCATGGGGCAAAAGTACCCCCGTTTTGCTTGATTTAGAAATGATTTCATAAAGCATTCGGTGGTATTACCATAGTTTTTAGTTTAATTCGTGGTTCATATTCTGCTTTGGAATTATCCATTATCATAGTCAATTACAATGTGCGGTTCTTTCTGGAACAGTGTCTGCACAGTGTCTCTAAAGCTATTCAAGGGCTGGAGGCCGAGGTTTGGGTGGTAGACAATGCCAGTTCTGATGGTAGTTTAGACTATTTAACATCACTATTTCCTGGGGTGCATTTTTTGCCTAACAAAGAAAATACCGGATATGCCAAGGCCAATAATCAGGCTTTGACCCATTGCCGGGGCCAATATATTTTGTTTTTGAACCCAGATACCCTTGTGGCGGAAGACTGTTTTAGACTTTGTTTAGACTTTATTCAAACACAGCCATCGCCCGGAGCCATGGGTATTAGAATGCTGGATGGGTCCGGAAATTTTCTTCCAGAAAGCAAAAGGGCCTTCCCATCGCCAGTATCGGCCTTGTACAAACTCACCGGTTTGTCTGCGCTTTTTCCAAGTTCGGCGGTTTTTAACCATTATTCCTTAGGGCATTTGAGCCAGTATCAAAACCATGAAGTAGACGTTTTGGCTGGGGCTTTTATGCTCTTACCCAAGTCTGTTTTGGACCAAGTGGGCGGTTTTGACCAGCGATTTTTCATGTATGGAGAAGATATTGACCTGAGTTATCGGGTACAAAAAGCTGGATTTCAAAACTACTATTTTGCTGGAAGCGCCATTATTCACTTTAAAGGCGAGAGCACTAGAAAGGGTAGTTTGAACTATGTTCTGCTGTTTTACAATGCCATGCGGCTCTTTGTACAAAAGAATTATAGCGGTGGAAGGGCTGGGGTTTTTGCCTTTTTTATACAATTGGCCATCCTAATCAGGGGAGCATTTAGCATGCTCAATCGTTTGATTTTGGCCCCCTTAATACAGTTATTGGGCCCCAAACAGAAGCTGAATCCAACCAGAATTGCTATTCTGGCTGCGGAAGGGCAGGGACATAAAGCCATAGAGATCTTAAACAATACTGGACTTAACAATGGCAATTGCCTAACTTACTTACCTGAAGAAAAGCAGGTCTTAAAAAACAAAGCGGATTACCAAGTCATCTTATTTTGTGAAGGTGGCGGTTTGAACTGGAAACAGATTATTGAGCTTACGGCCGATTTTGCTGATTTTGAGGGTGAGTTCTGGTTTCATGGGTCAGGAAGCGGTTCCATTATTGGTAGTGATTCCAAAGAAACCAGTGGCAGAGCGGTAGTACCAAATCAGTAAGCCACCACTTAACCGCTCAAGACTCCGCTTAATGAGTTGTCAATCATGTTTTTTAAAGCAATTGCTTTAGCTTCGTATTTCTTTAGCAAAAAGGTTTCTAACGATGGCTATTCTTGATATCAAGCTCCCAAATTCCATTCTCAAGGCCTTACGCCTGCCCCAGAACAATCCTAGGCGGCAGCAACTAAAGGTGTTGAGGAAGATGCTGCGGAAAGCTAGGTTTACAGAATTTGGCCAAACCTTTCGTTTTGACGAGATTTTATTGAGCAAACACCCCGGAAAGAAATTTCAAGAACTGGTTCCTACCTATAATTATAATAAGATATACAAGGAATGGTGGCATAAGACTTTAGAAGGCAAGTCTGATGTTTGTTGGCCAGGTAAAATCAAATACTATGCACTAAGTAGCGGCACCAGTGAATCCGCTAGTAAGTTTTTGCCTATTACCAATGATTTGTTGCGTGGCAATAAGTTGGCCATGATCAAACACCTGCTCACTTTGCGTAACTATGAAGACATTCCACTAGGCGCTTTGGGGCGTGGTTGGTTAACCCTAGGCGGTAGTACCGATTTACAAAAAGGACCTGGCTATTATTCTGGTGACCTGAGTGGCATTACCCAAATGAAAGCCCCATTTTGGTTTCAACCCTTTTACAAACCGGGTAAAAAAATTGCCAAGGAAAAAGACTGGAACAAGAAACTAGAAGAGATTGTAGAAAAAGCCCCCGAATGGGATATTAGCTTTTTGGTTGGGGTTCCTGCCTGGATTCAAATGTGTATGGAAATGGTAATTGAGCGCTACAAGCTCAACAATATCCATGAGATGTGGCCCAACCTGGCTTTTTTTGTGCACGGAGGCGTAAGCTTTGAACCTTATAAAAAGGGATTTGAGAAATTGTTGGGCAAGCCCATCACTTATATTGAAACCTATTTGGCCAGCGAAGGCTTTATTGCTTATCAAGACAGACAGTTTGCCCAAGGCATGAAGCTGGTAACCAGTGAACATATCTTCTTTGAATTTGTGCCTTTTGATGATGTGAATTTTGACGCCAATGGCGATATGAAAGAGTTTCCTGAAGCACTCATGATTCATGAAGTAGAAGAGGGAAAAGACTATGCCCTCTTGATTAGCACCACGGCTGGCACTTGGCGTTACTTAATTGGAGACACGGTGAGATTTGTAGACAAAGACCGTTGTGAAATCATCATCACCGGCAGAACCAAGCATTTCTTGAGTCTGGTGGGTGAGCACTTGAGCGTAGACAATATGAACAAAGCCATTCAGTTGGCCAGTGATGAATTGAATATTAGTATCCCAGAATTTACGGTAGCGGGTGTGCCATTTGGCAATTTCTTTGCGCACCATTGGTATGTTGCTTGCAATGACAAGGTAGACGCCAAGGATCTGGCCAAAAGAATTGACCAACACCTTTGTCAGCTCAATGATGACTATGCCGTAGAACGCAGAAGCGCTTTGAAAGACGTAATACTAGACGTATTAACAGAAAAGGATTTTATGAACTTTATGACGGCCAAGGGAAAGATTGGTGGTCAACACAAATTTCCAAGGGTGCTCAAGGGAGGGTTGTTGCAAGACTGGCAGCGGTTTCTGAAAGGCGAACCCATTGAACCCTAAGCTTTGAATTTTCAATTAAGCGCATGATTGCAGCAATTATCAAGGGACTGGGTTTGGGTGTGCTACTGGCTATTTCAGTAGGGCCCGTGATCTTTGCCATTCTCAAACAAAGCATCAATAATGGACACAAAGCAGGCTATATTTTTGTAGCAGGTGTTTCTTCTAGTGATATTGCTTTGTTACTCATTTGTAATTTATTTACCTCTCTTTTTCAATCGGCCCTGGCCCACCAAACCCTGATTGCGGTTTCTGGTAGTATCTTCTTGATTGCTGTGGGCATCTATACTTTCTTCTTTAAAAAAGTAGCGGTAGATGATGACAATAATCTCAAAGAAAAAGTATTTCGCAAGCGCGATTGGGTAGCCATTTATCTCTCCGGCTTCTTTATGAATATGCTCAACCCAGGGGTCTTTATTTTCTGGTTTGTTTGGTCGGCGGCCATCTTGGCGGATTCGGTTACTTATGCCAATCCTATTCAATACCGGGCCGTGGTATTTGGCACCTGTTTGGTATTTGTCCTGCTCACAGATATTCTAAAAGTGATGCTGGCAGGGCGTTTGAGACCAAAGATGACCCCCAGAAACCTGCACCATATTAACCAACTCTCTGGCTTAATCCTCATTGGATTTGGCATTGCCCTCTGTTGGGGGGTACTCCAATTTGGAGACCATTTGAAATAGGTTTAACGATATTTTTAGGCGGGTCAATCCATATTCCAAGTATCTTACCGCCAATGAAACTCAGCTGCTTCCTTTTTTGTTGTTGTTTATCGGCGAAGCTGTTTGCACAAAACGACCTCCTCTTACTCAAAGACAAAACCCAAACCCTTCAAACTTGGACCAAAGGTTCCTATATTCAATTCCAGTTTAGTAGCAAACAATGGATAGAAGGGATTATTAAAATGGTCAGAAACGATTCCATTACCATTGACCAGATTCAACTCAGACAGGTAGGCAATCAATTTGGATTTGCCAGCACGGATACCGCACATTTTGGACTGCTCAAATTACACGTGAATGAAATCTATGGCATGCCCAAAAGGGGTTCAAGCAATATCATCAGTAATGGGGCTTTGTTTCAATTAGGCAGTGCTGCCTATATCTTACTCAATATTACTAATAGCCTGATTAAAGGAGACGCTATTTTGGGAGCACAAAACCTAACAGGTCTTGGCATTGCCGGAGGATTTTTTATCTTAGGCAAGGTTTTACAATCTACACACAAGACTTATTTAAAAATGGGAAGCCGGTATAAAATGATGACCATTCAACTAGGCACCAATCCATAGAACACATGCTCAAAAAAATCTGGCGTTTTACCAAGAAAGCAATGCTTTGGATGTTTGTTTCATCCTTATTGTATGTGATCATTTGCAAATGGATCATGCCACCAGTGACCATTACCCAAATCAGCAATGCATTTGGCTATGGTTTAAAAAGAGATTATGTATCAGGATCTGAACTATCTTATAATGCCAAGCTAGCAGCCATTGCCAGTGAGGACCAAGCATTTCCAGATCATACCGGCTTTGACTGGGATGCCATTGAAAAAAGTTTGAAACCCAAGAAGAAAGGAAAAAAACGCAAGCTCCCACTAGGTGCGGGAACCAGCACCATTACACAACAAGTAGCCAAGAATGTATTCCTCTGGCAGGGTGGTGGTGTCTTCAAATATATTCGCAAAGTACCCGAAGCTTATTTTACCCTACTCATAGAATTGATTTGGGGAAAGGAGCGCATCTTAGACGTTTACCTAAATGTGATTGAAATGGGACCTGGTATTTTTGGCATGGAAGCCGCATCACAGGCTTATTTTGGCAAACCCGCCAAACAATTGAGCCGAGCAGAAGCCGCCATGATTATTGCTTGTTTGCCCAATCCAAAAATCTTTACCGTAAAACCACAGAGCCGCAGGGTGAGTTGGCGCTATCCACAAATCTTGCGTGAGATGCACAATATTGAAGATGATCCCGATGTGTTAGAGATTATTAGATCACACTAAAGCGCCTTGTAATTGCTCTACCGCTTCAATGGCTTCTTGTAAACGTTCTTGGTAATTGCCATTTATGATGACAAAAGGGGTTGACTGATTAATCAATAAGTCTTTGTAAATCTGAAACAATTCTTTTCTAGGACCATCGGCAGGATATTCCCTTAGTTCATCCTGCACCCAAGGCAGGTCTGTATCGCAGAGCAAATAAAGATCATATTGACGTTGGGTAATCTGATCTAGGATATAATGATGGCATTTCTGAAACACATATTCACACCAAACCTTCATCACATACATATCGGTATCTATAAAAAGCAAGGATTGGTCATTGTTCAGCGCTTGATTGGTATAACGATCTTCCAAGGCCAATTGCTTCTGGGCAATGGTGAGTAAGTCTTCATAAGTATAGGCTTTACCATGAACAGTCAAATGTTCTCTGGCATATTCGGGACACCATTGGGCAGAAAAATGTTCCGCCAGTTCTGCGCACAAACTGCTTTTACCTGTTGACTCTGGACCAATCACTACTACTTTAATCAAACTCATGCCGTCTTGCTTTTTGTTGCCAGGTAATCAAACCTGCAATGGCCATTACCAGCAGCACCATAAACTGAACGCTGGTAAAGACATATCCTTTGATAAAGTACAACGGAATTGATGCTGCATTTGTTGCAATCCACCAGATCCAACTCTCTACTTTTTTTCTAGCCATGAGCCACATACCTGTATAAGCCGTGGCACTGGCAAAAGCATCGGCCCAAGGAATGGCTTCGGGGGCAAATGCCTGTTTGAGCCAGGTTAGGGCACCAAATATGCTCAGATAAAAGAGTGCAAAGAAAGCTAATTGTTGCACCCATTCCCTGGCAGTACTGAAGCTTACGTGCAAGACCAGCTCCTGTTTGTGCGGGTCTTTCTTGGTCCATAAAACCCAGCCATAAATACTCATGACCGTATAATAAAAGTTCACGCTGGCTTCACCCAACAAGTGACCCTTCATACTCAGGTAAATATAAATGATGGTATTGATCAGCCCAATGGGATAGACCAATATATGTTCCTTTCTGCTAAACCAAACACTGCCAATCCCTGCAAAGACTGCAATAAATTCAAGGGGTCCCGTTTGTTTGATTCCGCTAATAAACTGTGCTACTAATTGGTCAATTGGCATGAGGCACAAAATACAGAAAGCTATTGATTTGCGGTGGCCTTGTTGATGTCTGTTTTGAAGTAATAAATGATTCCGTCTTCAAATTCCTTTTTCAACACCAGTGTTGCGTGTTGTTCAATAAAAGGAATATCTATCAAATCATCATTCACGCCATCATAAAACCAAACTACCATCAGGTCTTTGTGTGAAAACATTTCTGCCTGTTCTTTTACAATTTCTTTGTGTGGCAATGGTAGGGAATGCATGCCCGTTAAATGATACAAACCACCCGGTGCATCCGCATAAATTGGTGCATTCAAACTGTCCTTGTGTTGATTAATATAAGCCACCATGGGAGATTCGGTCCACTGCAATTCGGAATATCCAGGAATACCTGCGTCCTTGATGCCCTCCCAATTTGCAGCATTGATCTGGTACTGGTTCTTTAATCCAAAACCCAATACCACAATGGCTGCGCCGATGGCCCCGTATTGGAAAATTCTTTTGGTCTTGCTGATCAAGGCTACTACAAAATACAAGATAGTTATGAGCAGGGGCAGGTACATGGGAGACAATAATCTACTGCTCAATGTTTCAAATCTTGACACCGATGAAATGCCCAATATAAAAATGGCATAGACCAAAAAACAAGCCATCACCGCTGTGCTTGTGCCATGATAGTATTGCTGTTGAAATACACGAAACAATAATAAGCCAACCACAATGATGAGCAATGCTAGAAACAACATCGCGCCAGCAAAACCATTTTCACCAATAAAGGGCAACCAGGTTCCCAGCACCCATCCACTATCAATTAAATTTTGTCCCAATGACCTTAGTGCTTTCTCTCTTACACCCGCAGCCGTACCTGTGACCAAATGATTGCGATATAAATTAATGGCCAAGGGAAGAATGCCTATCAAACTAAAGAGCGTGAGTTGTTTGATTTTTTTTGGGCCGTTGATCTGTCCATCAAATAAGATAAGCGCAAAACCC
This sequence comes from uncultured Sphingobacteriia bacterium, assembly GCA_945957225.1. Taxonomy (GTDB): domain Bacteria; phylum Bacteroidota; class Bacteroidia; order Chitinophagales; family Chitinophagaceae; genus Sediminibacterium. The sequence continues at coordinate 9,164 of CAMFKK010000059.1, forward strand.
GTGGCCAATAAACTTATGCCTGCAATCCTGGTTAGGAAAGCAAGACCCACTATTACTGCTAACACAAAAAGATGGCGGTAGTCATGTGCTTGCACATAGCGTTTCCATTGCAGGATAAATGCTAACAACATTACCAAGAACAGTGTCTCGGACCATAGCATGCCATAGACTTCCCACAAACAAGGACTACATGCTAATACCAGAAAAACTGCGGCGCGATACACGCGCGTCATACCCTCCATGCCATACAAAATCTGACTAGTGAGCAAGAACAAGACCACATACAAACCCGCATTCAATACAGGGGCAAGGGCAATGGGTGTTAATCCACTGATCAAAGAAAGACCCGCTAAGAATATGGGATAGCCCTGTCTCTTATACACATCTGACGCTGCCGACGACTAGTCGAGGGTT
>CAMFKK010000060.1 GCA_945957225.1 uncultured Sphingobacteriia bacterium
ACGCGATAGGCTCCGGTCTCGTGGGCTCGGAGATGTGTATAAGAGACAGTTAGTAATGGAGTTGAGTTTGTGTTTGTATAGATTAGCAGTAGCAGGTAACATTTTTAGGGTAAGGGTTTGAATCTTTCTGGTATCTATCAATGTTTGAAAAGACTCATAACCTTCCATTTGTAAATAAATGGTATCTATGATTTTGTTAGAAGGAATGCCAAACGCGCCTTTATTGCCACTATAATAGGGAGCCCCCATTTTCTTACCCAAATAAATTTTTACTCCTTCTAACATGGTACCACGTTCATTACGTACCTCTCCCCTGAGATAATACTGCGCAGAAATTGTGCAAGTAAAAAGCATGAGCAAGCAGGCCAGTAAGGCAGGTTTCATTTTGGGGCGTAATGATGCATGCTAAATTTAGCAAAAATTAGCCAAGCTGTATTTGTAGGAAATGTTATTCTTCTCCCACTAACTGGTAGATCTCCTTGATATTACGGCCATAACCATCAAAGTCTAAGCCATAACCCAATACAAATTTGTTAGGGATGCTAAAACAGCAATAATCAATAGGAACTTCAAATTTAGTTGCTTCTGGTTTGTGTAATAAAATGGCCACTTTTAAAGAAGCAGGCTGTTGATTACGAAGTTGGGGCAAGAATTCACTCATGGTTTTACCCGTATCAATAATGTCTTCAAGAATAACCACATGACGGTCATTGATATCCGTATCCAAACCAATGGCTGTAATTACTTGACCAGAAGATTTAGTACCCTTATAAGAAGCTAATTTGATAAAGCAGATTTCTGCTTCAATACTCAAATATTTAAATAGGTCGGCTGCAAACATGAAAGAACCATTTAGAATAGCAATAAACAAAGGTTTTTTGCCAGCATAATCCTGATCTAATTGCGCAGCTAATTCTTTTACTTTTTCTTGAATCAATGCTTCTGGCAAATAGGGTTCAAACTGTCTGTTGTGTAATTCAATCACTGGCATGTCTGCAGATTGTTGGGTTATTTATTTAGGGGACTTTGTATTTTTTCCAGTAGCTTTTTCAGGAGCGCGCATTTGTAATTTTTGACCATCAGTCAAAACACTGTTTTTGCTAAGCTTATTGTATTCCAAAATTGCATCTAAACGAACGCCTTCTTTTTGTGCAATTTCTGAAAGTGTTTCTCCTGCTTTACAAACATAAATATCTGTTGCACCTTTTTTTAATTTCTTTTCTAAAAACAATAATTGGTCTTGTTCTAAAATATCTGTTTGTTCCATTTCATTAAAGTCAAACAGCTTACTCAATGAAATGCCATATTTATTGGCAACAGATAATGTGGATGTTCCTGCAGTGGCAAAAATCACTTTTGTATGGTTAATGCTAAAAGGTTCTGAAGGATAAAGTGATGTTTTCTTGGGGCTTGTTTTTTCTGTTTCCCGATTATTGACAACCACTATCTGTTCTTGGTTGGCATTTTCAATTGCAGCAGCTGTTTGGCTAGCTAAAGAATCCATTTTTTCCTGTTCTTCAATCGCAGGTGATTTGGTTTGATTGATTACCCTAAGTCTTGGGCTATTGTTCACTGGCATAGAAGTAACTGCAGTGCTTTTAACAATGGGGGTATGATTGGATGTCTTAGCACTTGTGTTTGCTTTGGGTTCCACAATTTCATTGCTGATTGGAATTTCTTTATTTTCTAAAGCTTGCACACTATATTGGTGTAAATCATAATCAGCAATCAATTTTAGCAACCTGGTGGGATAATCCTTTTCAGTAGCATATCCTGCTTTTTTAAGACCGTAGGCCCAGCCCTTGTCATCTGTAGGGTCTAGTTTAAACAAAGCGGTATAGTATTCCCTATTCTTTAGAAAGTCGGAATGGTCTTTATAAGAATCTTCAACGGAAGCATATACCCTAAAACATTCTTGTCTTAGGTCATCGTCATGATAGGTTTTTTCACCTGTCCATTCTGTTTTGCACTTGATCCCAAAATGGTTATTTGATTTCTGTGCCAATTTACTCTCACCAGATTGTGATTCCAAAATACCTTGGGCCAAAGTAATGGAAGCGGGTACTCCTGTTCTACGCATTTCTGACATAGCCAGGTTTTTGTATTGGTTTACATAGTTCTGCACTTTTTCACTTTGTGCATGGGCTATGTTTCCCATTGTCAAGCATATCAAAAATACCAGTTGCTTCATTTAATTCATTTTGATCAGGAGTAACCCATCTCTTACTGTTAATAATACTTGTTCTGTTCTTGGGTCAGCGGCCACATGAGCATTGAATGCATCAATAGCTTTGGCGTTTTTACCACTTATTGGTGTCTCCAAAACCTGTCCATGAAACAAAACATTGTCTGCAATGATCAAACCGTTTTTGGCCATCCTAGGTACCAGCATTTCATAATAGTCTATATAGCCCGTTTTATCTGCGTCTATAAAAACCAAATCCCAGGCATGGTCTAGGTTTGGAATAATGGTTTTTGCGTCTCCAATGTGCAAATGTATCTGCTCTGCCCTTTCGGAAATGCTAAAATTAGCTTTTGACCTGGCCGCGTCTTCTTCCCTTAGTTCAATGGTATGTAATTGGCCATTCGTTGGCAAACCTTTTGCCAAACAAAGCGCACTATATCCCGTGAAACTACCAATTTCCAAAATATGCTTGGGTTGAAGCAGTTGGCTTATCATGGAAAGGAATCTTCCTTGCACCGGAGAACTTAGCATATGGGCATGTGCGTGCTCAGCTAGCGTGCTTGCTTGAATCTGCGCCAAAAGGGCATCATCTGGGCTGCTATAAAGACTGGCATATGCTTCTGCCAAGGGATGGACCAATTCCATCGGGCAAAATTAGTTTATTCTTGGGCAGTTTGGGGTTTGGAAACCAGGAAAAGTCCCAAAAAGGTAATCAAACCATTGATAATCAGTAATTCTAAACCCAACTCAAAAGAACCAAACAAGGCTTTTTGGTTTAAATCAATCACCAAACATAGCAGGGGCGATGCTACACAGACCAAGGGAACCAAATTGTCCTTTACTTGACGTTTGAGTAAAATGCCAAATGTAAAAAGTCCCAACAATGGGCCATAGGTATAGCTGGCCACTTTTAGAATTATCCCAATCATACTAGGGCTATTGACTACTTTAAAAACCAAGACAAATAATAAGAATATGGCTGCAAAACCCAGGTGCACTCTTTGGCGAATTTGTTTTTTGCGCACATCGCTCAGAGCAGTATTGCGCTGTATGCCCAGAATATCTATACAGAAGGTGGAAGTAAGTGCGGTGATAGCTCCATCAGCACTAGGAAATAAGGCAGAAATGAGGGCAATGATAAAGATCACTGATACAAAAGGTGGCATATGGTGCAGGGCAATGGCAGGGAATAATTTATCACCAGTTTCTACCACATTTTGTTGACCAGCATAGAGATAGAGCAAACCACCCAAGTATAAGAATAAAAGAATGGACAACATTAATACCACAGACATGCTAAGGATATTTTTCTGTGAGTCTTTTAGGGTTTTTACAGAAATATTTTTCTGCATCATTTCTTGGTCCATACCAGTCATGGTAATAGTAATAAATGCGCCCGCAACAATCTGTTTTAAAAAGAATAACTTACTATTGGGATTGGTGTTGAAAATAGTAGAATAGCCTTTCTGACTCATGGCGTCTAAACTACCCACAAATCCAATATTCAAACTGCTCAGAATATAAACCACACAAATGATTAAACCCAGGAGCATACATGTGGTTTGAAGGGTATCGGTCCATACAATGGTCTTTACCCCACCTTCAAAAGTGTAGAGCAAAATCATGGCAAGAATAATCAGGGTAGTGGCCCAGAAAGGAATGCCAAAACTATTTAAGATGGCGTCTTGTAAAATATTTACCACCAAATACAATCGCGCGGTAGCGCCAAGTGTTCTAGACAAAATGAAAAAAGAAGCACCTGTTTTGTAGGATTTAAAACCCAGTCTGTCTGACAAATAATTATAAATAGAAGTGAGGTTTAATCTATAATAAAGGGGCAGAAGCACATAAGCAATGACTACATATCCAATTAAATAACCAAGGGTTACTTGAAAATAGGCAAAGCCTTCTTTGGCAACAGCTCCTGGTACACTTACAAAAGTTACGCCGCTTAAAGAAGTGCCTACCATACCAAAAGCTACCAGCATCCAGTTAGAACTTTTGTTGCCAATAAAAAAGGATTCATTGGTACTATTTCTTCCTGTAAACCAAGCAACAGCTAATAAAATCAAGAAATAGGCAATCACAAAACCGAATAAAATAACTGGAGACATGGCTTTAATTCTAGGGTGAATAAGAATCGGCAAAATAGTACAAATAATTCACCTAATTTTCCCTGCTAAAAATAGGGTTATGGCGTCTAAGCGTTTTGCGGTTTTCTGTGGTTCTAAATCTGGAGCAGATCCCATTTTTGAACAACAAGCTTATGAATTAGGCAAACAGATGGCATTGCATGATATTGCCCTAATCTATGGTGGTGGTAATAAGGGGTTAATGGGGGCTGTGGCCGATGCCATGATGGCCAATGGGGGAGAAGTGATTGGGGTAATCCCGGAATTATTATTGGAATGGGAGCATGGACACCAAGGTATTACGGAATTGCGCGTGGTACCCGATATGCATATTCGTAAAAAGATGATGTATGAACTTTGCGATGCAGCCGTGGTATTACCAGGAGGCAATGGCACTTTGGACGAATTATTTGAAATGCTTACCTGGAATACCTTAAAAATCCACGATAAGAAAATTGTCTTGCTCAATAGCAATGGGTTCTATAACCACCTGATTGCCCATATTGACAATATGTTTCAACAAGGCTTTTTGTATGAAGCTTGGAGAGATAGGTTAATGGTGTGTAATGGTCCTGGAGATGTTATTTCCTGCTTGGCCTAAGATACATGCCAAAACCCGCTCTGAACACGGGTAAGGGATCATTGAACTGGTCTCTATAAGGGGAAAAAGGATTCTGTAATACGTCCATCATTAGGGTTACATAGGAATATCGGCTTCCTAAAAAATGGGAACCATAACCAATACCCACCAATAAGCTTTCTGCCTGGTATTTGTATTTAAAAACATTGGGTGAGTTGGTGAATTTTTGGGTGCTATTGATCCAATTGTATTCGGGTTGAATTTGTAGGTGAATAAAATTCACAGGCCAAACTCTTAAAAAAGTACCCCCACCATAACTCCAGTTCTGGTATTTAACCGTACTAAAATCGGTGGCATTTTGGGAATAATAATTTACGTTAAAATTGATTCCCGCGTCTAGCCATTTGGTGATGCTATATCCAATTTCTGGGTTCAAACCAATATTAAAAGATTGGGAGGCAATACCCAGATTTAAGCCTGTTCCAAAAAAAATATGGTCTTGTTTAAATTTGCCTTTTTCTGGGTCCTGTTCCAAGGATTGTGCCTTTGTGCCAAGGCATAGCAATAAAAAAGCCAATAAAAAAAGATTTTTGGGCATAGTTGGTCTTTGTGCAAACCTACAACAAGCTGATTCAGCAAAAAAAACTACCCATATAAAAAAATGTTAGTATTTCTATTATCGTGTATGGACTACACGTAGATGAGGTTGGTATGGGGGATTCCCTTATTTTCGCACTAACTAACGATTGTTTGCATATGTCGGTACCAACCATGATGCCCCCTAAATCTATGTTACAAGCTGCCGGAATAGCCGGAAATGCTCATTTACATTATCAATTAGCACCTACTGAATTAGTCCAACAAACCATTGCCCTTGGCCAGGGAGTTTTGAATGATACGGGTGCTTTGTGTATCCGAACGGGTAAATTTACCGGCCGCAGCCCACAAGACAAGTTTACTGTAAAGGACTCCATCACAGCCAATACTGTGAATTGGAACAATTTTAATATTCCTATAGAAGAGAAATACTTTTTACAACTCAGGACCAAAATGCTCAACTATTTAAGTGAGCGCCAAGAACTTTGGGTAAGGGATGCATTTGCTTGCGCCGATCCCGCCTATCAATTAAAGATTCGCGTCATCAATGAAAATCCCTGGAGTAATCTATTTGCTTACAATATGTTCCTGCGTCCAACAGCGGCTGAGTTAGACCATTTTGAACCCGAATGGACCATTTTACAAGCACCAGGCTTTTTGGCTGATCCTTCAGTAGATGGAACTAGACAGGAAAATTTTGCCGTGATCTCATTTACTTATAAAACCATTCTGATTGGAGGAACGGGTTATACTGGTGAAATCAAAAAGGGCATTTTTAGTATCCTGAATTATATTTTACCACAGGAGAAACAAGTATTGAGCATGCACTGCAGTGCCAATATGGGAGCCGAGGGCGATGTAGCCATTTTCTTTGGCTTAAGCGGAACAGGTAAAACCACCTTGAGTGCAGATCCACAACGCAAGTTGATTGGAGACGATGAACATGGTTGGACCAATCATTCGGTGTTCAATTTTGAAGGCGGCTGTTATGCCAAAACGGTTGATTTGAGTGAAGAAAAAGAACCCGAAATTTTTCACGCCATCAAACCTGGCGCACTTGTAGAAAATATTCATTTCTTCCCTGGATCTAACCGAATTGATTTTGCCGATACGGAAATCACAGAAAACACCCGCGTAAGTTATCCCTTGAATTTTATCAGTAATGCGCAAGAGCCATCTATTGGTGGATTACCCAAGCATATCTTTTTCTTAACCTGCGATGCATATGGAGTTTTGCCTCCTATTAGTAAGCTAAATCCAGGTCAGGCCATGTACCAGTTTATCAGTGGGTACACGGCTAAAGTGGCTGGAACCGAAGCCGGTGTAACAGAACCCAAAAGCACTTTTTCTGCCTGCTTTGGTGCGCCCTTTATGCCCCTGCATCCGGGTAAATACGCAGCCATGTTAGGAGAAAAAATGCGCGCCCAACAGGTACAGGTTTGGATGATCAATACCGGTTGGAGTGGTGGTTCCTATGGAATAGGAAAGCGGATGAAACTATCCTATACACGCGCCATGATTACCGCGGCTTTAGAAGGACAATTAAACAATGTAAATTTTGAAGCACATCCTGTTTTTGGGATGCAAATACCACAGACCTGCCCCAATGTGCCAACAGAAATTTTGAACCCACGCAACACTTGGGCTGATCCTGCTGCCTATGATAAAGTAGCCAATGACCTTGCCAATCAGTTTATCAAAAACTTTGAAAAATATGCATCCGGAGTTGATGCGGAAATTCTAGCCGCAGCACCAACACCGCTCTAATACGATGATTGCTTACCATATTTGCTTATGAGAACAGTTGAAAGAAAACGCCACCTGCAAGGGTGGCGTTGGTTTTTCTAGGCTTCTAGACTAAAACTAAACTACTGAGAAAATTTTTGACTACTTCAACTGCAATTGTTTTTGTGCCGTGTAAATATTTGAATCGTTGATCTTTCTTTTAACCATCTGCTTTTACTGATCGGAACCATTTGATAAATTCTACTGTCAATCTTACTATTATAAAGTAATAAGCAAAATAGAAACTGTATACTCTAAATTCTGATCCCCATAATCCAATAAATCCATAAATTATAAAAGCTATCCAAGCGGATACTTTTGCCCTTTTTAAAAATTTATCAGTAGCCATGTACAATTTGAATTTACTTGTTCCGATTTAAAAATTTGTACACCTGATACCCAATAAACAAGAAAGCACACAATATAAAAACAGACCAAACTAATAATCCTAGGCTAGGCTCAATCAATGTCATTTCACTTGATTTTAAAATTCAATTTACTTATAGCTTTCTAGTAAGAAAATAGCCCCAAATTGGCATTAAGAAAATAATGTAGATCAATGCTGTTTTTTTACTTCCAGTAATCAGCTTATTGCTGTTTACTCTTGAAAGGGAGTTGATTGTGCAATAAACAGACAGTGATACAACTATTAATAAAACTGCTTCTTTCATTTGGATTATTTAATACTAAAACAATGTATGGAACTATTCAGGTTCTTGCAAGTGCAAGTTTGTAAAGGGTCGTTTTAAGTTTGTGAATGGGAAATTTTGGTTTAATAAAATGATCAATCAATATGAGTTCGAGAGGACTAAAAATGTTTTACATCTTTTTTTCATTACCCTATTTTATTTTCCAATTCCATATTATATATTCACATTGTAAAAGTTGACAATCATTCTTACCCCTATAGTTGACTTTGAAATTTCCTGTTCTATTGTTTGATACCCCTTTGTTTTTTTAAAGTGTTCGTTTAGTTTATTAATGGCAGAATTAGCTGTCTACTTTGTTCAAATAGATATTGCGCAATAAAAGGTTTTAATCCATAATTGACCTCAATAAAACCGGCAGGTTTTTGAAAAATGGACGTTGGTTGTCACGATACAACTTGGGGGTTATAATAGACAGTCCATCCAAAATAAAACTGGAAAACCCGAGTTCACGGTAGCGGGAATTATGCGTGACGTTGAATTTATATATCCAAACCACGGCGAAAGATAGGTTAGGCTTTTAAATTGTTTTTATGGTTAATAACATGCAATTAAATCAAATGGGATTAATGCCTTTAACTAAGGAAGAGATTATTTTCATAGATGCAGGTGGAGTGCCATGGAAAAAAATATGGAACTGAGCTAAATGGGTAGTTGAAAAAGCTGGCATTTATGATTTCTTTTCAGATATGGTTGATGGAATTAAAGATGGATACAATGATGCACGTAAATAAATTTTATTACCACTAAAAATTTGAAAAATGACAAACAAAATCGATTTTTCTAAATTTGAATTAGTAGAGTTGAGTGATGTATAAAAAATATTAATTGATGGTTGTGGGGATGGTATAGGTAAAAATATTGGCCATGCGATTGGCTGGTTTTTTGGTCAGGTTGTAAATGGAGCCGAACAAGTTGCTAAAGGAGCTGTTTGGATACATGATAATTTTAAGCAACCTCCAGAATTAATCGGTGTTAAATAAAACAACCGTTTTAACCTTTTAATTGATTGCAAAATTGGTTTATTACCAAAATTGCAATCAATTTTAATTCAATTTTATGTTCAGAATTATCTATAAAAACGAATTGTATTATTTTATTTCATCACTTATTTTCTTAATACTTTCTGCTCACTTTTTTTCTTTGATTTGTCCTTGTATTATTGGAGTTGAAAAATGTGAAGTAAAATATTTTAATGATACTGATGGGTTAATTAGGATATTTATAACTGGCTCATTTTTTGGACCTTTATTGGAAACTGCAATCTTTCAGTATTTGCCTATATATATATATAATAAGTATGCGATTCGAAAAACCTTTCATAGGAAATGTATTTTAATTGGGATTTCTGCAATTTTATTTGGGTTTACTCATGATTATAATATTCTTACAATTATTGATGCTTCAATTGCAGGAATTATTTTTGCTTTAATTTATTTATATTTTAAAGAAAGAAATAAATCCGGTTTTTTCTTTACATTTCTTATTCACTTTCTCTATAATACATATGCAT
>CAMFKK010000061.1 GCA_945957225.1 uncultured Sphingobacteriia bacterium
CATCAAGGCATTGCAGAATGTTAGTTTTACGGTGCCACAAGGTTCTGTTTTTGGATTATTGGGGCCAAATGGAAGTGGGAAAACCACTCTTTTGAGTATTATATTAGATATTCTAAAGGCCGATACAGGCAGTTTTGCTTGGTTTGGGCATCCAGGATCACCTGCTACCCGTAAGCAAATTGGATCTTTGCTGGAGACCCCCAATTTTTATCATTATCTCTCTGCAACGGACAATTTAAAAATCACTCAGGCCATCAGTGGCAGGGGCGATCATGCCTCTATAGATACGGCCCTGAAAATTGTGAAATTGTATGAACGGAAAAATAGCAAGTTTAGCACTTATAGTTTGGGCATGAAACAAAGGTTGGCCATTGGCGCAGCCTTATTGGGCAACCCCGATGTATTGCTCTTTGATGAACCTACCAACGGCTTGGACCCAGTGGGAATAGCCGAAATTAGAGAACTGATTAGGGAACTAGCCAAACAAGGAAAGACCATTATTATGGCCAGTCACTTATTAGATGAAGTAGAAAAAGTTTGTACACATGTGGCCATCATGAAAAGGGGTAACCTTTTAACAGCAGGGCCTGTTGATGAAGTCCTGGCTAATGAAGATATAGTTGAATTGGGTAGCCCCGACTTGAATGCACTGGAAAATATTTTGCAACAATACCAAGGCGTTACCCAAATAAAAACTACCGAACATCAATCCCTGCAAGTGTTTTTTCCTATTGGCACAGCCAGTATGGAATCCATTAACAGGTATTGTTTTGAACAAGGCGTGGTGCTGAACCAACTGACTTTGAAAAAGAAAAGCCTTGAATCCAAATTCTTTGAATTGACCAACGACTAACACTAGCAATATGAACCTATTAGCACTTGTAAAAATAGAATGGCTTAAAATAAAAAAATACCCAGCATTCTGGTGGATGTTTGGCATAGTGGCACTCACTTATCCAGGCACCAATATGATGTTCTACTATGGGTATAGTGAAGGTACCAAGGGAAAAGAAGTAGCCAGCAGCGTAGCAAAAATGCTCTTGGGCAATCCCTTTGCCTTTCCAGAAACCTGGCATACGGTGGCATTTTTATCTTCTGTATTTATTATGATTCCAGCCATCTTGGTCATCATGTTGGTGACCAATGAATACAATTATAAAACGCATAGACAAAATATCATTGACGGTTGGAGCAGGAGCCAATTTGTGACAAGTAAATTATTTGACGTACTGATCATCTCTTTGGTTAGTACCGTTTTGTATACCATTGTTGCATTTGGTTTTGGGGCTTGGGCTGATTATGACAATATTGGCAGATGGGCAGAGCAATTGCAATACATTCCGCTGTTCTTATTGCAAACATTTGCCCAATTAACCATTGCTTTTTTATTGGGCTTCTTGATCAAGAAAGCTTTTATTGCCCTGGGAATTTTCTTTTTCTACAACCTAATCTTAGAAAATATTGCTGTTGGATATGCCAAATTCAAATTGAACGATATTGGCAAATTCTTACCCTTTGAAATTTCTGACAGGATTATTCCATCACCTGCATTTATGTCTAGGTTTGGTAAGGATATGAAAGCTGCTTATGAAAAAGCACTAGACGCCATTCCCATGCATATTGCATTAACTATTATACTAACTGGAGCTATCTGGGCTTTTTGTTATTGGAAACATAAACGCAGAGACCTCTAGGTTACGCTAACAGTTTTGAAAATTTATTTACTGGATTGAACCAATTCTTCCAATGCTTGGTCAATGGTTGGAAAAGCGTGTTTAAACCCAGCTGATTGAATTTTGAAACTATTGACTTTGGCGCTTTTCAAAACCTCAATACTCATTTCTCCTAATATTATTTTTAACAGAAAGGCTGGTACATGAAAGCTTAGATAAAAACTACCTTTCATTTTCTTGGCCAGGGTTAACATTAAATTTTTGTTGGTCACTGTTTCTGGTGCTACCGCATTATAGATACCATTGAATTGGGTTTCTTCTATAGCTTGTAGGAATATGTTACAAAGGTCCTTGATATGGATCCAACTAATGATTTGCTTGCCCGAACCTAAGATAGCGGCAATACCAAATTTAACTGGCTTTTTAAATTCAATCATGGCGCCACCATCATTGCTAAGCACAATACCAAGTCTAAAAATGACCAATCTTTTGCCCATGGTTGCAATAGGCGCCACTGCATTTTCCCATTGCTGACAAGTATCTCCTAAGAAGTCTTTATCTGCAGGAGCGTCTTCCATAAAACCATTGTCTAAACTCTTGGCAGTATCGGGACCATACCAACCAATACCAGAGGCTGAGACCAAAGACTGTACCTGATTGGGAATGGTCTTTAATGCGTGCACCAAGAGTTCACCAGATTGTACCCTACTATCAAGAATCTCTTGCTTGCGTGCTTTATTCCAACGCTTATCAGCAACACCAGCTCCCGCTAAATGAATAATATGATCTGCCTGGCTAATGGCTAAAGGATCAATGGTGCTATTTGGAATATCCCATTGGTGATAGCTAATATTGGGATTATTGGAACTTGTTGCATTTCTGGTAAGGATTGCAACATGATGACCCTTTGCTACTAATAATTGGGTAAGCGCTCGGCCCACCAATCCTGTTCCTCCTGTAATGAGAATATTTGCCATACTGCAAGTTAAACTGCTTTTGCAGAACTCATATAAAAAACCCCCGAAAGCTATTTCGGGGGTTAACAACTAAATCACCATGTTGAGATCAAAGCTAGCAATCGTTAATCTGGCTTTTTTCCATCCAGAAAGGTATTGATGGTAGAGAGCTGTGTTTGGTTATTGGCATCTTTTCCAACGGTTACCTTACTGTAAAAATTCTCTACAGAAGTTAAGGTATTACCAAACAACTCCATATTCCTGCGTATGTACGCAGGTACCGAATCAAATTCATTGTTGGGGTCGGTAGTGTTCATGTTAAAAGACAGGTTGCGCAATTTTTGAATGCGTTCTGCAGCCCTTCTTTTTTGTTCTTCCGACTCGTCTAAATATGCGTCTTCTTGTGGAATAGAAGCTTGCACTGGCGCCACTTGCGGGGCAGGTGCAGGTTCTTCACGCATGACTAATTGCATGGGCTCTTCCTCTTCCATTTGTACTGGAGGAGCAATTACCGTTACTGCTTTTGCAGGTGCTTGTTCTGGAATAGGTGCTGAAACAATTGGAGTTGCAACAGGAGCCGCTTGAACAGTGGCAGGCGTGTTTACAGGTGTTTCAGCGTAAATATTATTGGGTTTGCTTAAACCAGTAAATCTTTGGGTACTTACCACAGCTGGTTGATCTGAAATCGTAAAATTGACTAATTCTTCCAATTCAGTTTTTGCAACTGGTTCAGGAATTACTTCCATTTCTGGTGCTTTCACTTCTGCTGTTTCTGGCAAATCCAAACTCAGTTCAAAATGAAATACCTCGTGTTCTTCTGTTGTATCTAATGCAGCTGAAACAATGGGCTCCACCATGTATACCGGAGCTTCTACTTCCAGTGCAGACTTGTAAATAGGCATGTCTAACAGCTCGTCTGAATCCTGTAGACTTGGCTCAAAAGGGTCAACTTCTGGTTGTGGATTGGCAGGCTTTGTGGCTACTGGCTGGATAGGTTCTGCATCAGCAACATTTAAAGTCATCACAATCTTCTCTTCAACAGGAGCTGCTTTTTGAACAGGTACAGGTTTAGAGAATGGATCCTTGTGTTCAAAACCGGTAGCAATTAAGGTAATACCAATTTTTTTATCCAACGTTGGATCATAACCCATACCCACAATCACGTCAGTGGCTTCGCCAGCTTGCATGCGTAGGTAATTATTAATGGTCTCAACCTCATCCATGGTGCATTCGTGTTCACCTTCTGCACTATTGATATTGATCAAAATCCATTTAGCACCTTTGATATCGCTATCATTTAACAAGGGAGAACTCAATGCTTCTTCAATAGCGCGTTGTGCCCTATCCTCTCCTTCTACTTCACTCTTACCCAAGATAGCTACACCACCATTCTTCATGACGGTGCATACATCGGCAAAGTCAACAATAATATGACCACGGCTATTGATAATATCAGTGATACATTTAGCAGCAGTTGCCAATACATTATCGGCCTTGCTAAATGCTTCTTTCATTTTTAGATTACCATATTGCATGCGCAATTTGTCATTGCTGATCACCAATAAAGTATCTACATAGGGTTTTAATTGACGAATTCCTTCTTCTGCTTGTTGCAAACGTCTTGGGCCTTCAAATCCAAATGGAGTGGTTACAATACCTACGGTTAAAATGCCTAATTCTTTACAGATCTGAGAGATGATAGGGGCTCCACCAGTACCAGTACCACCGCCCATTCCAGCGCAAATGAAAGCCATTTTGGTATTCACTTCTAGAATGCGTTTAATCTCTTCCAAAGATTCTTCAGTGGCTTTTTTGCCTACTTCAGGATTGGCACCTGCACCCAGACCCTGGGTTAAGTGTGGTCCAAGCTGGATTTTATTAGGAACCCTGCTTTGTTCAATTGCTTTGGCATCGGTATTGCAGATAATAAAATCTACTCCCTCAATGTCTTGGGCAAACATGAAATTGACTGCATTGCTTCCTCCACCTCCAACACCAAGTACTTTGATGATTGAAGATTTCTGTTTTGGAAGATCAAAATGGATCATAAGGAAAGGTTTAGATGGACGTACTGTTTTCTTGGGGGGGGTATTGGATTATAGGTATTAACGAAAAAAAATAATAATTATTTTATAATCTGATCCTCTTCTTCTTTGAACATGTCTATCAGGTTGTCTTTAAACATATTCCAGAACTTGTTTTTTCTTTGGGTCACATTCACTGTTGGAGCAGTAACTGGAACCTCCATCTTTACTTCCTCTTCCTGTTTGGTAAGTGCTGAAGGCACATTTACTCTTACAAAAGCAGACTGGAAGTCTTTGTTATGGTGCTCGTAGTCATTGTATCCTTTTAGAATTAGACCAATACAGGTACTGTACATGGGCTTCTTCAATTCTTCAATATGATTGGGTGCCAAGTGCTCATTGGGCAAACCAATTCTGGCGTTTAGACCAGTGGTATATTCGGTTAATTGAATCAGGTGTTTTAATTGAGATCCACCACCAGTAAGGATAACACCACCATTTAGAGCGCGGCTATCCAAACCAACTTGCTTTAAGTGATAGCTTACAAAATCTAAGATCTCACTCATTCTTGCTTGGATAATCTGAGCCAGATTTTTTACACTGATTTCTTTGGCAGGCATGCCTTTTAAACCAGGGATGGTTATATAAGCGTTGGCTTTTGCTTCATCGGCCAAGGCGCTACCAAACTGAACTTTCATGGCTTCTGCTTGGCTTTTTAATACACCTAGACCCAAACGGATATCGTTGGTAATATTCTCTCCTCCAAATGGAATAACTGCTGTATGTTTTAAAATGCCTTCATAAAAAACAGCCAGGTCAGATGTACCACCACCAATATCTAAAATGGCTACACCGGCTTCCATGTCAATCTCACTCATGACCGCACTAGCAGAAGCCAATGGTTGTAAAACAAGGTCTTTTGTTGACAATCCGCTTCTCTCAACCGCACGATTAATATTGCGAATGGCGTTTCTATCACCTGTAATAATATGGAAATTGGCACCCACTTTAACCCCATTAAAACCAACGGGATCTTTGATGTTTTGGATATTGTCAACATGAAAATCCTGAGGAATCACGTCAATAATTTGGTCTCCAGCAGGAATAAAAGTCTTGCGCTGATTGTTCACCAATTGGTCAATTTCCCAGCTTTGAATTTCATTATCTGGTTCTTGACGCACCATGTCTCCGCGGGTTTGCAAGCTTTTGATGTGGTGACCAGCAATTCCCACGTATACTTCTTTTACTTCTAAGTCAGGATTACTTTCATAGCAATTGGCCAAAGCCTGTTGAATGGCTTTGATGGTTTGGTCAATATTCAATACTTGACCATGTTGAACCCCACTACTATTGGCCCTACCAAAGCCCAGGATTTCTAATTTGCCAAACTCATTTTTCCTTCCGGCGATGGCTGCAATCTTGGTGGTTCCGATGTCCAGACCAACAATGATGGGCGATTCATTGAGACTCATACAATAGCTATTTAGTTGTTAACGGATTATTGTTTGATTTATTGTTTTTATTGGGTTTTGAACCCTTCTTTGTTTTGTTTTTATTGGCAGGCAATACGGCTTTGGGTTTTGCTGTTTCAACAACAGGTTTAGTAAACGGTTTTGCTGCCGGTACTGCTACATTCTTTACTGGAGGGGTAGTAGACTTAAGAGGCACATTAACCGTTTTTGTATTTGTTGGTGCAGTTGGTTCTGCATCAACTGGTATGGGCATTGTCTTTGCAGAAAGGTCTATCAAGCGTTGCTTGGCCAATGCCGAATCTATTTGGGCTTTTTCTGTTCCCCTTCTAATAGCCACTACCTGGTTGCTAAAACGGATATCTAATTTCTCATAGGTATTGAGTCCTTGTTGCACTAGGGCCTGATCATAAAAAGCATTGAGTCTTTTGAATTTAGCGGCTAATTGCTCCGTAGTTCCCACCAGAATAATATGATTACCTACCAAGGGAATCATTTCAAATTGACTCTGTGGGTCAATATTGACTTGTTGAATTTGTGCCATCCAAAAAGAATCAGTCAAGATTTGTTTTGAAAGATTTACAACACCCTGAAGCACCATACTATCCGGATGGGATAAAACTGGTTTGTCAGATGGGAAATTGGTAAAGACAGGAACTTTGGCACTGATTTTATCGCTTAGTGGCAAACGCAAACCGATACTATCTACATAAAAAGAACCACCCCCAATATGGAATACCCTTGCTACGGGTTGTCTTTCTTGTATATGCACTTGCAGGGCTTGGTTGTTGTCAAAATACAATTCAGCATGTTGCACCCAACTATTGGCTTCTAGTAAATTTTCAAGATTTCTCAAATTGGTTTTGGTAGTTGGGCTACCAATTACTTTGCCATTGGTATTAATCAGTGACAAAATATCTTGTTCGTCTAGAAACATATGCTGTTCTGCACCAACAATTTCAATTTGAATAGACCTGCAAATTTTCTGAGACTTTTTAGTAATGGCCGCGCCAAAGAGCAGGGTAGCACCAATACCAAACAAGATCCAAAGGGTTTGGATAATGCGTTTTTTCCACGGTATGTTCTTAAAGCTCATCAAGATGCCAACCTATTTTTAACCTGCTGAACCAAAACGTCAATATCACCTGCACCTGCCATGACAATTAAATCTGGTTGATTGGCAGCCATCCAATCCAACATGGCTTCTTTATCCATAACTGATTTTTCTGATAATTGCATCTTGTCTAAAATGCTATAACTAGTTACCCCTTCCATGGGTAATTCTCTGGCTGGATAAATAGGCAGCAGAATTACTTGGTCTGCTAGATCCAAACTTTCTGCAAATTCTTTTGCCAAATCATTGGTACGGCTAAACAAATGCGGCTGAAATACCAATACCATTTTCTTATCAGCAAACAAACTCCTGACGCCGCTAATCAATGCTCGCAGTTCTTCTGGATGGTGTGCATAATCATCTATCAATACCTGATTGGGTTCATTGACAATATATTCAAACCTTCTTTTCACACCTTTAAAATGGGCAATAGCTGCGCAAATTTTTTCATCTTCAATGCCTAAATGTTTGGCAACTGTTATGGCTGCAATGGCATTTTCTATATTGTGCAAACCTCCCATGGGTAGCAATACATCTGCTACCGTAAATTGGCTATGCTGTACATCAAAACAATAAGCCCCTTGTACTATCCGCAGATTTACGGCTTTCACATCGGCCAAGGGATTGGCATAGTCATAATGGTATTGGTGTGCCGCATTTAATTCAGCGCTACGCTTCATGCCATATTTACTAACCAAGCAACCACCAGGCTTTAGTTTCTGAGAAAATTCTACAAAGGCATCAGTAACTGCTTCTGGTGTTCCGTAAATGTCTAAATGATCTGGGTCCATAGAAGTAATCACAGCTACATCAGGAACCAGTTTTAGAAAACTACGGTCATATTCGTCAGCTTCTACTACCACCACATTTCTTTCACTACTCCAAAAATTGGTTTGATAGTTAGCAGCAATGCCGCCTAGAAAAGCATTACATCCATATCCAGAATGACGCAACAAATGTGCAATCATAGAAGTTACCGTGGTCTTGCCATGGGTACCTGCAACACAAATATTAAAAGAGGATTCCGTAATCAGTTGCAACACATCACTTCTCTTCACAACAGGAAAACCTTTCTCCCGATAGTATACTAATTCTGCCTGGTTTGCCGGAATAGCTGGCGTATACACTACTAGATCAGGATTTTGAGGAATCAGGTCTAGACGCTCTTCATAGTGAATGGGAATACCAGATGCTTCTAGTGTTCTGGTCAATACCGTACTGGTTTTATCATAACCACTAACAGCCACATTTTTAGAGTGAAAATACCTGGCTATGGCACTCATGCCAATGCCACCGATGCCTATAAAATAAATGGTTTGTATGTTACTTAATTTACTCACTTGATGGTATTCAATATGTATTTAGCTATTAAATAATCTGCGTCATTAATGGCCATTGCCTTGCTGTTTTTTTCAAACAAATGAATGCTAACTGGGTCTTTGGCCAACTGAATGGTTTTGTTGAGTAGCAATGTTTTTACATCAGCGTCTTTGATCATGAATGCCGCTTGTTTTTTAACCAAGGCATTGGCATTATGGGTTTGATGGTTTTCTGCTGCATGGGGATAGGGCACAAAAATGGCCGCTTTTCCAGCAACACAAATTTCTGTAACAGACATGGCGCCAGCCCTACTGATGACCAGGTCTGCCGCAGCATAAGCTTTGTCCATCTCATTGATAAAACTATCTACCCAAATATTATCCATACCCTTGGCCTTAGCATGATAAAAGTCTGCATTGGGTTTACCTGTTTGCCAAATCAATTGCAGTTTGTTCATTTTAAAAGCATCCAGATTCAAAGCCAATGCATCATTAATTGATTTGGCACCCAAACTTCCACCAATGGCTAAAACCGTGACTTTATTGGTAGCCAATCCAAAATATTTCAAAGCATCTTCTTTAGAAACGCTTGCTTGCGCGATGGCTTTTCTAACAGGATTGCCCGTGACCATGAGTTTGTCTTTGGGAAAGAATTTTTCCATTCCTTCTGAAGCAACAAAAATTCTAGTGGCTTTTTTGGCCAAGTATAAATTGGCTTTGCCTGCAAAAGAATTGCTCTCATGTATAAAAGTTGGAATGCCCTTTGCCTGTGCCATCCTCAAAACGGGCAAGGTTGAATAACCACCAACTCCAATGACTGCATCAGGAGTAAATGATTTAAAAATTTGTCTTACCTGGAAAAAGCTCTTGATGAGTTTTAGCGGCAGCCCAATATTTTTAAATAAAGAACTTCTGTTAAGACCTGCAATAGTTATACCCCT
>CAMFKK010000062.1 GCA_945957225.1 uncultured Sphingobacteriia bacterium
TTGATATTGGCAATAGAGATGAGCAAGTTCTCGTCAAAGAAACGGTTACCCACCACTTTTACGCCTGCTACTTTATAATTCTTGGGTGTTTTTTGTTGGAAGATGTTTACCAAATCTGCTTCAATAGAAGTTATGGTAGTATCTGTTGAACCCGTGGATGATTGAGACTGGGCCTTATTACCCAACAACAAAACAAGGAAAGCCAACACTAAATATTTGTACAATTTCTGCATCCGGTTCTTTTTGTGATATTCCAGTCTAAAAACAGGTTCCATGCTGCTTTCAGCGTTTTTCAAGGTTTTAAGTTGGGCAAATTAACGGGAATAATTAAAAGTGTTTGTTAAAACCCCCTTTCTTAGCCAACTGTTTTGAATATAAAGTGTTTCAGACCAATTGGGCTTCCTCCTCAATTTGTTTGTCTGTCTTCCCAAAACGCCGTTTCCGACCTTGGAAATCCAGTATGGCTTCCACCAGGTTTTCTTTCCTGAAATCGGGCCAACGGGTATTGGTAAAATAGAGTTCTGCATAAGCCAATTGGTACAATAGAAAATTACTAATCCGGTATTCCCCACTGGTTCTAATCATCAACTCGGGATCAGGAAACTCACTGGTAGCAAGGTATTGCTCCAACACTTCTTGATTAATGGTTTCCGCCTGAATCTTTCCTGCCTGAACGTCAAGACCAATTTTTTTAACCGCATTTACAAGCTCCCAACGACTGCTATAACTCAGGGCTAGCACTACATTGAGACCCGTATTATGACTAGTCAAATCCAAAGCCTCGTGCAATTCTCTATGCGCATCCTCAGGCAACAAACTCAAATCTCCAATCACGTGCAAGCGAATGTTATTTTTGTTCAGAACAGGCACTTCCTTGCGAATAGTGTCTACAAACAAAGACATTAGTCCTTCCACTTCTTTTTTGGGTCTGTCCCAATTTTCTGTACTAAAAGCATACAAAGTCAGGTATTCAATACCCAGTTCTGCACAGCCTTCTACAATGATTCTCACAGACTCCACCCCATGGAAATGCCCATAGAGGCGCTCCTGGCCTTGCTCCTCTGCCCAACGCCCATTTCCATCCATAATAATGGCAATATGCCTAGGCAGGCGATCAGTTTTTATTTTAGCAATGAGGTCTTCCAGCATGGTATTCCCTTCATTTAGGCTGCAAAATTAACAAAAAGGCTTGTGTTGACAGGATTTAATTGCAGAAAAAAGGGGCAAACCCCTGATTAGGCAAGATTTAAGCTAGTAATTGGTGGCTTTGGGGCAGCGATAGCTTTGTAAATTAAAGGAAAGCCCTACCTGAACCGTTAAAAAAGCGTCTTTCTGAAGGCTATTTCCCCTTTGTCTTCCCTTGACCCCAATAGAGGTTCCGGTTTCATAGCTCCTGTCTTGCAACAAGAAAGCGGTAGAAGGTGACCCATCCGGCAAGGCTGGAAAAGCATCCGGGGCATAGGTGGAGCTCACGTCATCTAAATAATCGGTACGGGTAAAATGGTATACGGCTTCTCCAAACACATTCATTCTATCTGTAAGGGCATATTTGACCCCTACCCCAAATGGAATAGTAATGGCTATTGGATTATAGGGCAATCGGTCTGGATACAAACTACTACCCTGCCCTTCGGTACCCAATGGTCTTAGCAAATATTTTTCTCCATTCAAGTAAGCATACGGGTCAAATGACATGACACCCAAACCAAGGCTAATATAAGGTGTATAGCGGTATTGCTCAAAACCTGGAATGAATTTGAAAAAGTTGAAGTCACCAGAAACACTTAGTTCCCAAACATTGCTATTAAAGCTCAGGTTACGCTGTTTTTCTGTGGGGTTACTGCTATAGGTATCAGAATAACCCAAAAAAGCATAACCTCCTGTAACCCTGACGCCAATATAATTGTTGAGCTGTTTTCTAAAGAACAGACTCCCCGAGAACTTGGGTCTATTGATTTGCATATTGGTGTTGAGGTCTCCAAAATAATGACCAAGACCAACCCCAAAGCCAATTTCGCCTTGGTGCACATAGCTTTCCATGCTCTGCGATTTTGCAGTCAAGGAAGACAAAAACAGTAAAACAACAACTGCAATTCTGTTACGCATGTGACTATTGGATCTGGTTATTGTAAAATAGCACCAAATTTTTTGAACGTAAAAGTTAATTTCTTTTATCTAATCCCCAAGTAAGCTTGGTCCTAAGCGTAGAAAGGAAATTATTTTCATTTAATCGGGCCAGATTCACATAAAAATTCTCTTTTCTCACCGCCAATTGGATGGTTTTGTTCACAATCTCTCTTCTGGCATCCAAGGCACAAATGAATTGGTCGGCCCGGCCTTCCACTTCAAAGGATATCACGTTGGAATCAGGTACTACGATGGAACGCACGTTTAGGTTGTGTGGCGCCACTGGGGTAATTACAAAACTACTAGACTCTGGAAACACAATAGGACCATTACAACTCATATTATAACCGGTAGAACCCGTTGGGGTAGATACTATTAAACCATCAGCCCAGTAGGTGTTTAGGAATTCTCCATTCAAATAAGTATGAATCTTGACCATGGGAGAAATATCTCTTTTGTGAATGGCAAATTCATTCAAAGCAAAAGGAATATCACCAAACAGACCTTCATTAGAATCTAAGTGAATCAGGGTTCTTTTTTCAATATGAAAAGTCCTATTGATCAAGGCATCAACTGCCAGTGACAGCTCATTCCTACTAATACTGGCCAAAAAGCCCAATCGGCCAAAATTGATTCCTAAGATGGGAATATTCTTTTGTTTCACCAAGGTAACCGCGTCTAACATGGTACCATCGCCGCCAAGGCTGATTAAAATATCAATATCATTACTCAGGTCATCAGAATTATAAAAAGGTTTGAGTTTTTCTTGAATGGGACCTGTAAAACTAAATTGGTCCAATAATTGGTGGAAGATCAAAATGCTGGTTTCATGCCGCATCAATTCCTCTAACAATAATTGAATAGGATTCTCTTGCTCAAAATCCAAACCGCGGCTGTAGATGGCTACTTTCATTGTTGTAATTGAGTGGTTTCTAGGTCACTAGAAATCGTTTCTGCTTTGTAAATATATGCCATACTTGCCTAGCTGGTTAAAGCTATATTCAATCTTGAACACAAAATCATAGATAGAAATAATGTCTAACCCAACACCATAAGTATGTAACAACTTGTTATTGAGCGTGTTATCTATTTTTGGGTTGGTAGTATGGGCATACCCAAGATCGGTATAAGCCTTTAGATAGAGCCGGAAGGGAATTTTGTCATGGGTCTTACTCTTAAAAGGGTTTCTGAGGTCAAACCCAATCAATTTTTGATGAACAGTGGTTTTGAATATGCCGCCCTTCATACCATCAACTACATTGTATTCCAATCCACGCATTTGCATACTCCCATAACCCAATAAACGTTGATCAGTAAATGCGTTATTGACTGGAAATTTCATTTGAAGCAAACCCTCTAAGTGAAGAAAAGAGGTTTTAGCAAGCGGAAGGGCATAAACAGCCCGGGTATTGATCATCCAAAGTTGCGTTGGTCCAAGGCCTCCTCGGTGGTACACATTTCCCTCAAATAAAAAACCATTGGTTGGGTAAGCATTATAATCTGCATTATAGAATTTAAACCGATAGTTAAAGTCTATGTATTGGAACCTTTTTTCTTGGTTGACAAAATAATTAGGCGTTTTTTTAATCACGGTATCATCTACAGATTCATCAACATAAGCTATGCGAAAACTATGTCTTTGTTTCACGCCAGGGCGATAGGAATAAGTAAGGTCTGCTCTAATTAATTTTCTCAAATAGCGGTCATCTAACCTGAAAAATTGTTGTTTATTATCCGAAGTAGCATAATTCACCTCACGCTGTGTGCTATAAGCCAATCCTATATTGAATCCACTTCTTAATTTTTTATCAATAAAGGGTAAATCATACCTAAGTGTTACTTGTTGTGTGTAACCAGTAATCAACCAAATATCCAGGTTGTCATTTCTACCCGTAAAATTGTTTTGAATAAATTTGACCCCATAATTCACCCTTTCTAAACTTCTTTTTTGGTCAACCCACCACTGGTTAAAATTTCGATCAACCAATTTAAAATAGGGAAGAGGGAACAAATACCAACGTTCTTTTACAAGTACTTGCATTTCAACCAAACTATCAGAAAGTATTGGTTGTACTTGTGCATCAACAAATAAAGCAGTATTAATTAATTGACGCTTAGCCAATAACAGCTCCCGTTCTAAATCATGCTTGGCAATACGGCTGCCCTCTTGAAAAGGCAGTTCTCTCAAAATGATCATGGGCTTGGTGCGCTTATTCCCTACAATGGAAATCTGTTTTACCCTAATGGAATCAGTGGGATTGGCATGAAACAAAACAGTATCAAGTTTTATTTTCTTTACCTGTTCAATTTCCTGTGCTTGTAGATTATTCCAGAACAAAAGTCCAATACAAAAAAAGGCAGCAACAAGTAACCCATTGGGTACAAAGCATAAAGATTTTTGAAAATGAGACTGGCTAGACATTCAGATAAGCCAGAAGGTGGTTATAATTGTCTTTCAATTCATTAGTGTAAGACTCTTCCCCAAAATAATATCGCACTGCGTAATCATAGCGCTGGAACGTGGCAACTATGGCAGAGATTTCTATCTTGTTAACTTTAAGAGTAATGATGATCAGCCCTGATTCAGGTTCTGTAAAAGTATTACACTGAGTAATCAAAGCGTCATTGGTTTCTACCAAACGACTGATCTCTCCAAAACTATAATTGCGTTTAGAAATCTCCAGAACTATTACTCCTCCCTTTTCTTCATTGCCAACAAAACGAGACAATTGTTGGATTAGACTAGATAAGGTAATCACACCCAATAATTCAGAGAGTTCATTGATCACGGGCACCAAAGAAAATTCCCGCTCTGCAGCCATTTTCAATGCCACTAGAAAATGTTCTTCTCCCTTGATAGAAAGGTTGGCAAACTGGTCTTGAATACTGGCAATACTTTGTTCTTCGTCAACATCTAATAAATCAGATTTTGCAATCAAACCCACAAAATGTTCCTCGCTCAACACGGGTAAGTGTTGCACGTCATATTCATCCATTAACTGTAAAGCCAATGAAACCCTGTCTGTGAGGTGCAAAGAGGGGAATCCAGTATGCAGTATCTGTGAAGCTAACATGTGCTGTTTTCAAATGATACAACAAAAAAATCAAGCAAGGGTTGCTACCGGCGCCTTTAATTTGTCTAAGAATCCTTCCAAGATCTGATTGAATTCACCAGGTACTTCCATCATGGGTGCATGACCACATTTGTCTATAAAATGCAACTCTGAATTAGGAATCAATTTATTGAATTCCTGTCCAACAAATGGGGGTGTAATGGTATCATTATTTCCCCAGATCAATAAAGTGGGTTGTTTGATGCCACTAATTTCTTCACCCAAATTATTCCTAATGGCACTTTTTGCAAGCGAAATAATCTTGATGACTTTGATCCTGTTATTGGTGATTTCAAACACTTCGTCTACCAGTTCTTTGGTGGCTGTAGCGGGATCATAGAAAGTAACCTGCGTTTTTTTCTTGATATATTCATAGTCACCACGTTTGGGATAACTATCGCCCATGCCATTTTCAAACAAACCACTGCTGCCAGTGAGAATGAGTGATTTAATTTTTTCGGGTTGCTTGAGTACGTGTACCAATGCCACATGACCACCCAAGGAATTACCCAATAAATGTATATGATTATAACCACGTAGTTCTATAAACTTGTGTACGTGTTTTTGCAAACCACCTACCGTAGTATGAAAAATGTCTAATTCAAAAAGGGGCAATAAGGGTACAATCACTTTGTATTTTCCCTTAAAATGCTCCACCAAATCTGCAAAATTGCTCAGTGCACCAAAAAGCCCGTGTAACAATAAAAGCGGCTCTCCCTCTCCCTCCTCTATAAATTTGAATTTATCTTGTTGTTTGATCTCGTAATCCATGTTATAATTTCTTATGCAAGCACGCTTGGTTTCTTTAACAGCACTGCCCAGGTTTAAAACGCTTTTTCTCTAACAATCGTATCTGCATCTGCAAAATACAGATTTTAAGCTAAAACGGGGCAATCAACAGTTTTAACAATAGGTTATCTGACTAGTTTTTGGCAATTCTTTCAAAAAACAGGGTCAATTCCTGAAAGCTGTCCTTGAAAATGGGAATGATCTTTCCAAACCAATGCATCATGGTGGGGGCCAAAGATTCCAAATAAGGATAGGCTTTTGAAGCTGCTAGATCTACTGATTGCAGGAGCTGTAATTGTTTGGCATAAAATAATAAGATGCTAAAAACGGTCAGGTATAAAAATGCATAGACCAATACCCCTCCCACCGTATTTAACCAACCCAATAAAACCATTTCAAATGCCGCTTTTACCAAGGCCGCTCCCATTCTCACCAATACCCAAACACCCAGCATGATTAATATAAAAGCCAAAAAGGGTAACCAACTGGCTGCTATATGGGTGTAATTGCCCAAAGCTTTGGCCAACATAGCACTTAATTTAAGTGCCGCAGCCAGCCCAATGAAAATGCCTAGAAATGCAAATACAGCCACTACAAGGCCTTTTTGAAAACCCTTATAAATGGCCAGTGCCAACAAGACTAGGCAAATTACATCTATGCTACCCATGATTTGAATTATCCCAATAGGGTTTTCACTGCCGCTGAAATAGCTTTGCCCTCAGCTTTTCCAGCCAATTGCTTGCTGGCAACACCCATTACTTTACCCATGTCTTTTGCACCAACAGCACCGGTTTGTGCAATAATGGCTTTTAAAGCAGCTTCTAATTCCTCTGCGCTCATTTGTTGTGGCAGGAATTTTTCAATCACGGCAATCTCTTCTGATTCCTTGGCAGCCAAGTCTGGTCTATTTTGTGTTTGATAAATTTCTAGAGAATCCTTTCTAGACTTTACCAGTTTTTGCAACAATTTGATTTCTGTATCAGCATTAATTTCTCCGTTGGCACCAGGCTCGGTTTTAGCCTTGATAATTTCTGCTTTTATGGCCCTCAAGCCACGTAAAAGCGGTTCGTTCTTAGACTTCATGGCGTCCTTCATCTGGTCCATTACCTGTGTTTCTAAACTCATATACGCTGTTTTATTTGTTCTCTTTTAATTGAATGTCTCTGAATTTTTTGTAGAAATCCTTGGCATAGGCTTTCATTTCTTCTACCAAAACAGTTTGTTGGGTAGCACGCTGAAAGGTATCGGCCATTCCCATAAATGTTTGGTAATAAAAATCAGCCATCTCGTCTACCATCATATCCTTGGTCCAGAGGTCAATCCTCAAGGCTGATTTGTCTTGGGCGTCCCAAAAAGCCACCATCATAGACTTGGCTGGCTGCATGGCATCGGCGGTAGAATCAGAAGCTGACCAATTAATCTGATCAGGCACTTTGTTTTCATCTAAATGAATATCAATGGAAATGGTTGATTTGTGCATATTGCTTTTTTTAAATACTGGCGCAAAACTACGTTTTCTGTTCCAAGTGGTTTATTTGGCTATGGCAAGGATCTTTTCCCAAACTAGATCCGCGGTTTGGTCCCAACTAAAGACATCGGCCCTGGCCAAACCCTGTTCTATTTGAAAATTCCTAAGCTTCTCATCTTTATACAGCAGGAGCATTTGTTGGGCAATGGCATCGGGATCATTGGGGTCGGCATAGAGTGCAGCATCTGCTCCTACTTCGGGCATGCTGCTGGTATTGCTGGCAATCACGGGCACGCCAGACTGCATGGCTTCTACAATGGGCATACCAAATCCTTCAAAAAAACTAGGATAAACCAAGGCATAGGCCGATGCGCTAATTCGGGTTAACTGCGTTTCTTCTAAAGCCCCTAATAAGACTAAATCTTCCCGGTATTTATAGGTCTTGATTTTTTCTAATAAATCTTGATATTGCCAGGCCATTCTACCTGCCACCAATAATTTCATATTGCTTTTCTGCCATTTTTTAAAGAGCGAAAAGGCTTTTAACAGGTTGAGTAAATTTTTTCTGGGATGAACACCGCCAACAAATAAAAAATATTCTCTGCCATCAGAAAAGCTATCCTTAACCTGTGATTTCTCTTCCCAACTAATTGGCTGGAAACCCTTACGTGCAGCGGGATACAGGGTACTGATTTTATTGGCCGCTTTTGGAAAATGCTTGATCAAATCCTGCTTAGAAAAATTAGAAACAGTAAGAATACTTGCTGCCTTTTTAATAAAACTAGGGGTGAACCATTTATAATACAAGTACTGGTGCCAAGCAATGGATTTGGGATAATGTATATAAGCTAAGTCATGCACCATCAAAATTTGTGGTATGCTAGAACTAGTGCTGCAAAATCCATAAGGATTGACCCATACATCTGGTTTGTATTTGCTAAGTGCTGCAGGCGCCGCAATATTGTACCAATAAAAAAAGCTGGCAGGATGTCTGGCTGGGGGGCCTACTACAATGGGTGTACAGTTGGGTGCAAACAAAAAACTTTGATCAAAGGGTCTATCAAAAACCAACAGAAATTCATGCTCCGGATATTTGATAGCTAAGCGGCTAAACACCTCCTGCACAAACCATCCATAGCCTTCCATTTGACCCTTCTGAAGAAATATTGCATTCACCGCTATGCGCATGGAGCAAAGCTAGGCTTTTGGAGGATATTCATAAAACCCCTTCCCAGTCTTCTTCCCCAACTGCCCATCGGCTACTTTCTGCGCTTGAATTGGCGATGGTTTTAGCCTTTCTGGTTGACCCAGTGCATCATATACAATTTGACTAACCCCATAATTAATGTCCATGCCAATTAAATCCATGAGCTGAAAGGGTCCCATTTTAAACCCTGTTGCGGTTAAAATCTTGTCTATACTGGCAGGATCAAGATCCTCCCCATTTTCCTTTGCCGCAGCCATTAGCCACATAGATTCTAAATAATAATGTCTGGCTACCCTATTTACAATAAAACCTGGCGCGTCTTTACAAACCACAGCAGTCTTACCCATTTTTTGACAAATGTCTTGGAGTAGGGTCATCACTTTTTCATTGGTATCAGCTCCCTGAACCAGTTCTACCAGTTTCATCACCGGGGCGGGATTGAAAAAATGCATACCCACAAACCTAGAAGGGTGTTCTAAGTGTTGGGCTATTTGATCAATAGAAATAGAGGAAGTATTACTTGCCAAAATAGTATTGATGGGGTTGATCTCTTCCAATGAACGGAACAGGTCTGTCTTTGCAATTAATTTTTCAATAATGGCTTCAATAATCAAGTCTGCCTGACATTCTTGTAATTGAGTTGTGAACCTAATCTGGGATTGAAAACGCTCAAGGTCTTCTTGGTTAATCTTCTTTTTAGCTAAGAGGGTATCCCCTGT
>CAMFKK010000063.1 GCA_945957225.1 uncultured Sphingobacteriia bacterium
AATTTATATAGGTCAGTCAATGGTTTTACTACCACAGGAGCCACCAACAAAATTGGAGGTTATAGCTCCACCAATTCACACCCAGACATGCATGGCTTATTGTTTGATCCAACCAATGTAAAAAAAGCCTATAATTTCAATGACGGA
Organism: uncultured Sphingobacteriia bacterium; assembly: GCA_945957225.1. Classification (GTDB taxonomy): domain Bacteria; phylum Bacteroidota; class Bacteroidia; order Chitinophagales; family Chitinophagaceae; genus Sediminibacterium. Next base: position 148 of record CAMFKK010000063.1, read on the forward strand.
AGTATTCAATTTACCAATGATATAACCGCAACGCCAGTGGTTTGGAACTTTATCAAGAATTATCAAACCCTTCAATATTATCATGTAGCCATTGACCCTGAAACTGGCAAGAATAATTTTATGGGGGGTGCTCAAGACAATGGTACTTGGTACAGAGACGCCACACTTAATTTAGCGAATCCAAGACCTGCGGATAGGCCAGGAATTGACGATTATTTTAACATGTTTGGAGGAGATGGCGTAGCAGTTGATATTGCCAATATTAATGCAGGCAAACAATTAATCTATTATGGATTTCAAAGTGGTTCGGCCTATAGAGATGAGGTTTTAGATTATAACAATTACCCAGGCGGAAGCATTAGACCCAAGGTATCTGAAATGATTTCTAATGGCAGTGGTGGATGGGGAGATTTTGTCACTTATTTTAAACTAAGCAATGCCAATTCAGAAGTCCTATTCTATGCCAACTATTATAACCTGTTTAGAACCACTTCTGCAAGTACGGTTGATAGCACCAAATGGACCAAAATGACTGGAGTAGCTCTGGCTACAGATCAGGGTGGATCTACCCCAGTTTCTATAAGAACCATTGATTTTTCTTGGGGACCTTACAAAACTACCCATGCTATGTATTATGGTACCAGCAATGGTAAAATATACCGTTTGAATGATTATGCCAATGCAGATGCACTAGCCATGCCTGTTGATATTTCACCTGCAGGACTAGCGGGTAATGTGGTTGATATTGCTGTAAACCCCAATGATGATAATGAGGTGATGGCAGTTGTTTCAAACTATAATACCAATAGTATTTGGTGGACTTATAATGCAAAATCAGCCACGCCAAGTTGGTCTAATGCAGAAGGTAATCTAACCTTACCTTCTATTCGTTCCTGTGTAATTGCTCCTAAGTTAGAAAATGGCGTTCCAGTAACTGAATATTATGTGGGTACTTCTGTGGGTTTATTCACTACAGCAAGCATTGGTAAAACCTTGGGGGCAGGCGGCTCTATTGTATGGTCTAGAGAAGGTGCTTCCCTATTAAACTTTGCAGTAATTACTTCTTTAGACTATCGCCCAGCAGATAATACCCTACTTATAGGCACCCATGGTAATGGTATGTATTATACTATTATTGGTTCACCCAATTTTAATCCAAATACATCCACAGCCATTGCAACAGCTATTTTAAATGACAAAAACTTTATCAAGGTATTCCCAACCGTGAGTAAGGGAACTTATCAATATGGTCAGGGTAGTTTAACTGGTATTAAATCTATGCAAGTACAGGTGTATAATATGTGGGGGCAACCAGTTTACAGCCAATCTGTGAACTATGGATCAGGTACTATTCCACTGGGCAATCTGGCAGCAGGCAATTATGTGATTCAGATTACTAGCGATAATAAAAAATATCAAACCATTCAAAAAGTGATTAAACAATAGGTTATGCGTAGATCTTTGTTAACTGGAATTGTGGTATTCTTGGGTTTATCATTGATAGCCAAGGGGCAAACCAATAAACCAACTACCCCCTCTCTTAGATTAAGAGCTTATGAAAGGGTGTTTATCAATGGTGTAGCTCCCTCCCCTGTAATGGAGGTTGGTGGTAAAGAAACCAAGGTAAAAGTAACACCTACCAAACCCGTTTACTATATCTACCTGATTGCTAATAAAGTGCCCTATATTAAAATTGAAAAAGTCTGGATCAAACAACAATTGTATACTGCCACAATTGCTAGGGTGCCTTCAAAACCCGTGCTAATAGATAATGGAAAGCAAAAAGATACCCTAGTAAAATATACAGACGAAGCTGTTTGGCAAATAACCATTAAGGACTTAGTCACAAAAGGTACCAAGCCCAAAAAAGATATTGCTGATAAGGTGGCTGCCAATGAATTGGTCTTGCGTTTAAATGACAAAAGCGGCGCGGTTTATACTAGGGTGGCAAAAACCTTTACCAAGCTTGAACCTCAAGCGGGAATGTAATGCCAAAATAGGGGATTTAGTGAAGAACGAAGAGTGAAGAGTGAAGAATGAACGATAATCTCATTAAGCGAATAAACCTAAGCTGCGCCTAGGTTTTAGTAAAAGACAAAGATTTTCATATAAAGAATCCCTTGGCTAGGCCTAGGGATTCTTTGTTTTATAGTGAATTGGGGCCTCCCCTTCACTTTCTTCTTCCTCCCACTCTTAACTCTTCGCTCTTCACTTTCTTCCTCCCACTCTTAACTCTTCATTTTTCACTCTTCACTTCTTTTTATGCCATCGTTTGCGCATAAATATTGTGACCCATTAATCAATCTAGTTTACCTTTATTTTCTAAACTCGATTGTATGTTGGAACCATGGCGTACTGGTAAGGTAATAAAAATTGAAAACGAAACCAGTTCTACCCGAAGATTTTGGATTCAAGTTCCAGAATTAACGGAATTTTCTTTTGAACCAGGACAGTTTGTAACCTTAGATTTACCCATTCATGAACAGAAAAACAAGCGCTGGAGATCTTATTCCATAGCTTCCGCTCCAGACGGAACCAATGTGTTTGAATTGGTGATTGTTTTACTGGAAGGTGGTCTTGGAACAACTTATTTGTTCAATGAAGTAAGCGTTGGAACAGAGATTCTCTTGCGAGGTCCACAAGGTAAATTCACATTACCTGAAGATACTGATAAAGACCTTGTATTAATTTGCACAGGAACCGGTATTGCACCTTTCCGTTCCATGGTACACCATATCACTAAACACCAATTAGCCTATCAAAATGTTCATTTGGTATTTGGTTGCAGGCATTTTGCTGATGGTTTATACATCAATGAACTAAAAGCCTTACAAGCAGCCCATCCAAATATTCAGTTTCACCCTTGTTATTCAAGAGAAGCTGAAGTGCCTGCTGGAACCCACAAAGGCTATGTTCACCCAGTTTATGAGCTGTTGACTGAAAATGGTAAACGCCCAGCCAATTTCTATTTATGCGGCTGGAAAAACATGGTGGATGAAGCCAAACAGCGCATTCTGGCCATGGGTTATGATAAAAAAGCCATTCACTTAGAATTGTACGGTTAGAATTGACCGGTTCCTAATAAAACCAAAGTACAGGCTTCCAGGGTTTCAATACCAAGGGAGCCTGCTTTTTTTTCAAGTATTTCATTTTCAGTTCCCGGATTAAATAGAATCCGCTTGGGTTTCAAAGAAAGGATATAGTCCTCCATCTCTGCTTGCAAATCAGGATTTATATACAGGGTTACAGTATCTACTGCTTCAATCTTGGGTTGACCAGTTTGAATTTCCGTATCGCCAATCTTGCCTGATTTTCTTCCCACAGCTATTACAGGGTGTCCGTATTTTTTCAATTTTTCTACCGCCAAAAAACTATACCGTTCCGGATTTTCTGAGGCTCCAATGACTACGGTTTTTTTCATGTTTCAAATTTTATAGGATGCTATTGGAAATCTGTAAATAATCTTACAAATGAATTTACAGGATATATTGAATAAATTTTTTTAACTTACGTATTAGTTTTAAAAACCATCACACAAACTAATACCATCATGGCAAAAGCAAGTAAAAAAAAGGTAGCAAAAAAAGCAGCTCCTGCAAAGAAAGCGGCTCCTGCTAAAAAAGCGGCTCCTAAAAAAGCAGCCAAGAAAGCAGCTCCTAAAAAAGCAGTAAAAAAAGCAGCACCAGCTAAAAAAGCAGCAAAAAAAGTTGCTCCTAAAAAAGTAGCAAAAAAAGCAGCTCCCAAAAAAGCAGCAAAAAAAGCAGCTCCTAAAAAAGTTGCAAAGAAAGCAGCTCCTGCTAAAAAAACAGCAGTGAAAAAAGTGGTGAAAAAAGCGGCAGCAAAGAAAGCAGCTCCTAAAAAAGCAGCAGCAAAGAAAGCAGCTCCTGCTAAAAAAGCAGCACCTAAAAAAGCTGCTCCTGCTAAAAAGGTTGTAGCACCAAAACCCGCGCCAGCACCGGCTAAGAAGGCTGCTCCTAAAAAGAAAAAAGCAGTTAAAAAAGTGGTAGCACCAGCTCCTGCACCAGCTCCTGTTGTTGCAGAATTGTTTGCACCAGTTGTTGAAGCAACACCTGCTGCTGAAACAACACCTACTCCTACTGCAGAATAATTTTTGCATTAACTAAATCATATACTCCTGCCATGTTTCTCAATGATACATTGCAGGAGTTTTTTATTTTTTAGCATTCACTTTCAAGACTCTTACAACATGAAAAGAATTATTAGTAGCATATTCTTGTGCATTAGTTTTTTTGTTACAACAGCGCAATCCAATTCTAAGATGGCAGAGAAAACAAAAAACATGAAGAAAATGGAGGGCTATTTTAATTTTTGGTGGGACGCCACTACAGGAAAAATCTGGTTAGAAGTAGACAAATTTGATCAGGAATTTCTCTATGTAAATACTATGCCTGCCGGACTGGGTTCTAATGATATTGGACTTGATAGGGGCCAAATTGGTGATAGCCGCATTGTTTTTTTTAACAAAGTGGGAAAAAAATTATTCTTGGTTCAGCCCAATTATGACTTTAGAGCCAATACCAGCAATACCAATGAACTAAGGGCTGTAAGACAGTCTTTTGCCCAATCCATCATTGGCAACTTTAGTATTGAAGAGGAAGAAGGAGGTAAAGTGCTAGTGGACGCAACAGCATTTCTTACTAGGGATGCCCATGGCGTAGCAGATAAAATTAGAAATATAAGACAGGGCTCCTATGCTTATAATGAAGCTCGTTCTGCTATTTATTTACCCGGTACAAAAAACTTTCCTTTGAATTCAGAATTTGAAGCAACGGTAAGTTTTACAGGAGGTAATGACGCAGGGCGCTTTGTGGCTAGTGTTACCCCTTCCACAGAAGCCATTACAGTAAGGCTACACCATAGTTTTGTACAGTTACCAGATAATCAATACCAACCTCGTAAATACGATATTAGAAGCGGCTATTTTGGCATTAGCTATTATGACTATGCCAGTCCTTTTACGGATCCAATTGAGAAAATGTTTATCAGTAGACATCGCTTGCAAAAGAAAAATCCCCAAGCAGCCATTAGCGAGCCTGTAAAACCCATTATCTACTATTTAGACAATGGTACACCAGAACCCATTAGATCTGCCTTATTAGACGGTGCAAAGTGGTGGAACCAAGCTTTTGAAGCTGCGGGTTATAAAGACGCTTTTATTGTAAAAGTATTACCTGATTCTGCAGACCCCATGGATATCCGTTATAATATTATCAATTGGGTTCACCGTTCTACCAGGGGTTGGAGTTATGGCGCTACCGTTACTGATCCTAGAACAGGAGAAATTATCAAAGGACAGGTGACACTGGGTTCTTTGCGTGTAAGACAGGATTACCTCATTTTCACTGGATTATTATCTCCTTTTGAAACGGGCAAACCAGTTCCAGAAACCATGAAAAATGCCGCACTTCAGCGTCTGCGTCAATTGGCAGCACATGAAGTTGGGCATACCCTTGGATTGCAACACAACTATGCATCTAGCTTTAATGATAGGGCATCTGTGATGGATTATCCGCACCCTAATCTGAGTGTAAATGCTGCTGGACAGATAGATTTTTCACATGTCTATACCAATGAAATTGGACTTTGGGATAAACGCGCCATTCAATATGGCTATACTGACTTTGCCCCAGGTACTAATGAAACCAACGCGCTCAATGGCATCTTGGAAGAGAATACCAAGAATGGGGTTTTATTTATTGCCGATATGGACGCTAGAGCCGCAGGGGGAATGCATCCCTACGCACATTTATGGGATAATGGCAAGGACGCCAGTGATGGTTTAAAAGAGGTATTGGCTGTTCGCAAAAAAGCCATGGATGGATTTTCTGAAAATGCCATTGCCCCCAATACACCTATGTCCAAATTGGAAGACGTATTAGTGCCTTTGTACAATGCACACCAATACCAATTAGAAGCCAATTGCAAGTTGATTGGGGGTATGAATTATAGTTATGCAGTAAGAGGAGATAACCAACAGAAACCAGAAATTCTCTCTAAAGCTATTCAAGAAAAAGCGCTGAATGCGGCATTGGATTGTTTGTCTCCCGAAACCCTAACCATTTCTGATAGGATTATCAAACTGATTCCACCAAGACCACCCATGTATTATGGTATTGGAGAATTGTTTCAGAAAAGAACAGGTATGAGTTTTGATCCCTTGGCTGCAGCAGAAGCATTAACCCATTTTGAATTGGGCTTTTTATTCAATACGGATAGGGCTAATAGATTGGTACAATTCAAAGCCCAAGCTGGAACACCAGGATGGGATGATGTTCTTGACGCCATTATTCAAAAAACCTGGAAAGCCCCATTGGAAAAAGGTTTGAAACAACAAGTACAATTACAGACCCAACAATTGGTTTTGAGTTGGCTATTAAACCTTAGTCAACATGAGCAAGCTGGATTTCAGGTAAAAGCTATTTGTTATAGCAGATTACAAGCTTTAAAATCATATGCTACCGCGCAAGAAAAAGCCAACCCGGCACTAGCTGCGCATTATGCTTATACTGTTGAGCGGATTAATAAACCCAAAGACATGATAGTTCCAACGCCCAAAACAATTGCGCCAGGTGCTCCAATAGGTTGCGACATTGAGTGAAGCGTGAAGAGTGATTTTATCTAAAATATATAAAGAAACCCTTGGCTTTGCCAAGGGTTTCTCATTTTGAAGAATTTAATTTTACTAAAACCTAGGCGCAGCCTAGGTCAACTCGATTTCTTAGATCACTGTCCATTCTTCACTCTTCACTCTTCGTTTTTCACTAAATCTTCTCCGTTCACCAAAATCCGCTCACTAAGTAAAAGCTTCTAAAAGAAGAATTATACTAACATGCGTAAAGGCTCTTCCAACAAGCTTTTCAGGGTTTGCAAGAAAGCAGCACCTGTTGCGCCATCCACCACACGGTGGTCACAACTCAAAGTTACTTTCATCACATTGCCTGGAACTACTTGACCATTTTTCACCACGGGAACTTGAGCAATTCCACCCACTGCTAAAATGCAAGAATCTGGTGGATTGATGATGGCAGTAAATTGATCAATACCAAACATACCTAAGTTAGAAATGGTAAATGTGCTTCCTTCCCAATCTGCGGGTTGGAGTTTTTTGTCTTTGGCTTTTTGTGCAAAGTCTTTTACTTCAGCACCAATTTGGCTTAAAGATTTACCATCTGCAAATCGTACCACTGGAACAAGCAATCCTTCTTCAACGGCTACGGCTACGCCAATATTTACGTGGTGGTTATAACGAATGCTATCACCCAACCAACTACTATTTACTTTAGGATGTTGTTTCAAAGAAAGTGCGGTAGCTTTCAAGACCATATCATTAAAGCTGATCTTGGTTTTAGCCACTTCATTGATTTTGGTTCTAGCGGCAACTGCTGCATCCATATCAATGCTCATGGTCAAATAGAAATGCGGCGCAGTAAACAAACTCTCACCCAATCTGCGAGCAATTACTTTGCGCATTTGAGAAACAGGAACGTCTTCAAAACTCACCACACCAGCTGGAGCAGAAGCAGCAGCAGGAGTAGCAACATTTGTGCTTGCAGTAGGTGCTGAAGCTACTGGAGCTGCAGCAGGAGTGTAAGCGTCTATATCAGATTTGGTAATCCTTCCATTGTCGCCAGTACCTTTTACATATTTTAAATCAATGCCCTTTTCAGATGCTATTTTTTTAGCCAAAGGCGATGCAAAAATTCTTCCTTCATTTACTACTGCAGGTGCAGCAGCAACAGGTGCAGGACTGGCTGCAGGCGCTGCTACTGGAGCAGCTGGGGCAGCGGCGGCTGGAGCAGGGGCAGCAGGTGCAGTCCCACCAGCTTTTGCAGCAGCAACAATGGATGCAATATCCATTCCTTCTTTGCCAATGATGCAAAGCAAGTCATTTACCAAAATCTTTTCTCCGGCTTTAGCACCTTGGTATAATAAGACACCGTCTTTATAGCTTTCCAATTCCATGGTGGCTTTATCAGTTTCAATATCGGCCAACACTTCACCTTTCTTTACGGTATCACCAACTTGTTTTTGCCATCCGGCAATCACACCTTCAGTCATGGTATCACTCAATCTAGGCATCAATACCACTTCTTCTAAACTGGTTAAATCAAGACTTGTTGCAGGAGCTGGAGCTGGTGCTGGAGCAGCAACAGGAGCGGGAGTTTCTGCAACTGGGGCAGCAGCAGGAACAGCAGCGGCGCCACCTGAATGTTTTGCTACCAATGCTGAAACGTCTTCTCCAGCAGTTCCTAAAATAGCCAACAAGTCATTTACTTGTAATTTACCACCCTTAGCAGTTCCTATATGTAACAGTACGCCTTCTTGGTAGCTTTCAAGCTCCATGGTAGCTTTATCTGTTTCTATTTCAGCTAATAAATCGCCTTTTTTTACTGCATCGCCCACCTGCTTGTGCCAGGCAGCAATGACGCCCTCCGTCATGGTATCACTTAACCTGGGCATTAATATCGCTTCAGCCATAATTCGATTGCTCTTTTAAATGAGCCGTGAAATTACGTTAAAAATGAGAATGATGCTAAAAAAACGCCCCTTACTGTCCTTGTGCCAGACTATAGGCCTTTTTACCATCCCACATGTTTAACAATTCTGTGGAACAAATCTTATAATCCTGCATCAATCTTTTGTATAATTCAAGAATTTCTACCTGAGTAACAGGCAGATCTCCAATACTTTCAAAGCGGCAACGGTACTGATTTACCAAGTTAGTAAATACAGAGCCCTTGGGCCATACCTGTGTTCCCCTATTGGTGATGGTTACCAATTTGAACACGTCAAGGGTATGTTTCATTACTTTTTCAGCAATAATGCTAGGTTGTTCATTGCTTTCTATAAACATATCTACACCCACTATCTCTTCCTGTCCCATTTCAATGCTTTCCAGCATAGGGTTTTTCTCCAATTTAAAGTGGGTAGGCGTTACATAGTGATTGGCAATAGCTGGTTTGGGGTTATTGGCTGGTAATTTGCCAAAATTGCTAATGATGGCAGCGGCAAATTCGGTTGTGCTTAAAGACGGTGTTGACCTATCTCCAAAATCTCCTGTATGAACACCACTTTCTAAGGTATACAACAAGGCGTTTTCAATCATGGCAGATGTTTCCATCAAACCCAAATGACGCAACATACCAAAGCCACTCAGTAATAAAGCCGTTGGATTGGCTATATTTTTACCTGCAATATCTGGTGCTGTTCCTGTCTCTTATACACATCTCCG
>CAMFKK010000064.1 GCA_945957225.1 uncultured Sphingobacteriia bacterium
TCTTCAATAGAAACGGCGATGTTGTTGTCATCAAATTCCACTACCCCATATCTTTCAGGGTCATGTACTTCATAAGCAAATACGGCTGCGCCTTCTACATTATTAAAGGATTCAACCAGTTTACCAAAACCTGCACCATAGAAAATATTGTCACCCAAAATCAGGGCCACTTTGTCATTGCCAATAAAGTCCGCACCAATCACAAATGCTTGTGCCAAACCATTAGGAACTTCTTGCACAGCATATTCAAAACGGCAACCTAGGTCTTTACCATCGCCCAGCAAGCGCTGAAACTGTGGAGAGTCCTCTGGTGTAGTAATAATCAAGATTTCTTGGATCCCAGCTAGCATTAAAATAGACAGAGGATAGAAGATCATGGGTTTGTCATACACAGGCATCAATTGTTTGCTGATGCCCCTTGTAATGGGATATAACCTGGTTCCTGATCCGCCTGCTAAAATGATGCCTTTCATAATGGTACTATTTATTGCTTAGAATTGTAAACTGTCTTTAATGGCTGCTAGTGTGGGCTGTATTTGGTCTTTATCAGAAATGATTAAACCATCGGCCGGCAGGCCCCAATCAATGCCTAATGCAGGATCATTGTAAATGACGCCGCCTTCAGAAGCTTTGTTGTATAAATTATCGCATTTGTAAAAGAAAGTAGCTGTATCACTCAAGACCACAAAGCCATGAGCAAAACCGCGTGGCACAAAAAATTGGGTATGACTATCTGCCGTTAATTCAATGGCTAAGTGTTGACCAAATGTGGGCGATGCTAATCTTAGATCAACCGCCACATCCAAGACCCTTCCTTCCAATACCCGCACCAATTTGGCTTGTGCGTGTTCTCCGTGTTGAAAATGCAATCCCCTCAAAACACCCTTGCTTGATTTGCTCTGGTTGTCTTGGATAAAATTCACGTTCAGCCCCGTCTTTTCAAAAAAAGTACGCTGGTTAAAACTCTCAAAAAAATATCCTCGATTATCTCCAAAAACAGTGTCATGGATAATCAAGCAATCGGCCAGTTTGGTGGTTTCTATTTGCATGAATTATCTGTTTTGGTACATCCCGTTATAATAATTCTGATAAGCTCCACTGGTTACATTTTGCAACCATTCTTTGTTGCTCAAATACCAATCAATGGTCTCACTCAAACCTTGTTCAAAAGTAACCGTTGGCTTCCAACCCAATTCCTTGTTAATCTTGGTGGCGTCAATGGCATAGCGGCGGTCATGACCTGGACGGTCTTTTACATAAGTGATTAGCTTTTCACTGTATCCCTTTGCACGACCCAGTTTCTCATCCATCTGCGCACAAAGTAATTTTACCAAGTCAATATTTTTCCACTCGTTAAAGCCGCCAATATTATAGGTTTCACCATCCACGCCTTGGTGGAAGATCAAATCAATGGCCAGTGCATGGTCTTTTACAAAGAGCCAGTCACGGGTATACAAACCATCGCCATAAACAGGCAAAGGTTTTTCTTCAATGATATTGTTGATGAATAACGGAATCAATTTTTCAGGAAAATGGTAAGGGCCATAATTGTTAGAACAATTTGACACTACGGTTTGCATATGATAGGTTTCTCTGTAAGCACGCACAAAATGATCCGATGCTGCTTTACTTGCAGAATAAGGAGAATTGGGATCATAAGCTGTGGTTTCTAAGAAGAAACCCTCAGCACCCAAACTTCCATAAACCTCATCGGTAGAAATATGGTAGAAACGGTGTTTGCTATAATCGGCCGCCCATTTTTTGCGAGCAGTATTCAACAGGTTTACAGTACCAATCACATTGGTATACACAAAATCCAAGGGAGATACAATGCTACGGTCTACATGGCTCTCTGCCGCCAAATGCACTACATCGGTAATGCCATGTGCATCAAAAGCTGCATCTAGTGCATCAGCGTCCAATATATTGATCTTGAGAAAATGATAATTTGGAGACTGGTCAATGTCTTTGAGGTTCTCTAGATTACCCGCATAAGTAAGGGCGTCTAGGTTATAAATGCCATATTCAGGATATTTCTGAACAAACAAACGAACCACATGCGAGCCAATGAATCCGGCACCGCCAGTTATTAAAATATTTTTTTTCATGTAACCTATTGAAGTGTTGAAAAAATCGCTCATAAAGGTAGTCACAGTTAGAGGCTTGTCAAAATAATTCTATGTGAAATGGAATGCATGGGGGCAATCCTTATCTTCAAGTTTAAATTCTTGCCATGAACCAACGCTATTACTCCCTTGACGTATTCAGAGGTGCCACAGTGGCCCTGATGATCTTAGTCAATAACCCCGGTTCATGGGGTCATATTTTTGGGCCTTTGGAGCACGCACCCTGGCATGGTTGCACCCCCACAGACCTGGTTTTTCCCTTCTTTCTCTTTGCGGTAGGTAATGCCATGGCATTTGTGATGCCCCGTTTTGAACAGGCAGGACCCGCCCATTTCTGGAAAAAAGTGCTAAAAAGAACCGTTTTAATCTATGCCATTGGTCTATTTCTAAACTGGAGTCCCTTTGTAAAATGGGATGGCGAAAACCTGGTAGCCAAGACCTGGGAGAATATCAGAATCATGGGCGTTTTGCAAAGAATTGCGCTTTGCTACTTTTTTGCTTCTGTAATTGTGTTCTACGCCAAAGCCCGAGGCGCTTTTGTGGTAGGAGCCATTTTCCTTTTGGTCTATTGGGCCATCTGTTTGCTTTTGGGCAATCCTGCTAACCCCTTTGCCATGACCGGTTGGTTTGGAACCGATGTAGATATTAAGCTCTTGGGCATGACCCATATGTATAAGGGAGAAGGCGTAGCATTTGATCCCGAGGGATTAGCCAGTACCCTACCCGCCATTGTGCAAGTGATTTTTGGATACTTGGTTGGGCAGTATATTCAACAAAAGGGCAAGACTTATGAAATGCTCAGCAATCTCTTGATTGCAGGGATTGTGCTCTGCTTAGCAGGATATGCCTGGGACATGGTCTTCCCCATCAACAAAAAAATCTGGACCAGCAGTTATGTCTTGTATACCAGTGGTCTGGGTATACTCACCCTTTCAGTGTTGATCTATTTAATTGAATTCAAATCCGTCACCGGAGCCTGGAGCAAGTTCTTTGACGTGTTTGGCAAGAACCCACTCTTTATTTTTGTACTTAGTGGATTTCTTCCCCGCGTCTCCGCCCTCTGCCGTTGGGTGGATCATGTAGACGAAACCGGCAAAAAAATCTATACTTCTTTCTTTCCTTGGTTTTATGAGCATGTTTGCAAAAACGTCTCAACCGACCTGCGAGTTGGTTCCTTACTCTATGCGCTTTGCATGATCAGTTTTTTTTGGTTAATTGTCTATGTATTGGATAAAAAGAAAATTTATATCAAGGTTTAGCTGCGCGATGGGATTAATTCTAATTTGAGCATATCTTATATAAAAGTTGATTTTTTAATATAAATTCTTCGAAAAGCTAATACTACAATTGTTAGATTTAAGCCTAAGTGAATAATAATAGGTACAAGTATTGAGCCAGTCATTTGAAATATTTTTCCAAATAACAAACCCATTATTAGGTATGGCAATAATTGACTGATTTTTTTTGCTTTATGCCCAATGGTGAATAGAATAGTAGAGATAACTAATAAATAATCTCCTCTTAAATTGAAAAGGCTATTAGTAAAATAAAATACAAATTGCCTGCAAAATATTTCTTCAAATACAACCCCAACAAGAATAAATAAGAAAAATATTATTAACTGTTTCTTATTCTCCGGCATCATAGATACTGGGAATCCGAAAACATTCCCGTCCTTAAGACTATCCCCTTTAAGGTATGGCGAGTTAGGAAATAAAGCAATCACTATAGGTACAAAAAAGCTTGTCATTACAGCATTCAAAATATCTTCACTGACTATGATACCCCTTCCAATTTCTAAAAAATTAATTTTATCATAAGATTCATGTTTCAAAAAGAAATACATTATTAAGATGCCAGAATGAACGCAGATATCTTTCCAGTAAATATTTGATTTGGATTTATTCTCAGGGTTTGGCACCTTCCCAAATACATTCAGTAGAAGGGGATATATAATCAATATTGCAAATAATCCAACTTCAAGAAACATAAAACAAATTATACTTTAAATGTATTAGTTACTTAGTTTTAAAATAAATATTAGCTTGTTGTTGAATAACATAATTTATTTCAATGAATATTTCCGAAATGGGTCATGTTTTACCAAAATATTTAAATCTTCAGTAAATTATTTAGATTTCATTTTTGAATTTCTTTATTCAAAACATCTTTTAGTTCCCCTATTTTATTTGACTCAATTATTTTAACAATATTGCCTTGGCGATTAACAATGATCTGTGTTGGGTAACCATAAACAGGTAGCTGACTCAAATATTCTTGCATTTCAGGAACAATTGAATACTTAAAAGTTGTTGTTTTTAAAAAATTCCTTACTTCTGAAGTAGCGTCTAGTGCCAACGCTATGAAAAGGATGTTTTTTTCTTTTTTGTATTGTTTCACCAATTCATTCAAACTTGGCATTTCAGCAATGCAGGGTGCACAGCTTACAAACCAACAATTAATAACGATGATTGAACCATTTGTTGACTCCTTATTATACACTTTCCCATCTAGATCTAGGAAACTGAAATCAGGCAATGGCTTTCCTTCCAATTTAAAGTGAACCAATTCTTTTGAAGCGATCATTTTTATATGTGACACAATATCTTGATTAATACCCTCTTTTAACGCATACAATTGATAACTTAATATTCCACTGCTGTTATTAACCTTTAAGGGCAAATACTTGCCTGTAGTTAAGCTTTCTAAGAATTTTTCTTTAGGTATAACTTTCAATTCGTTGTCAAGTGTAGCATAGTCGGCAGACCAAATCATATGGTCTCTTTCATAATAGAGCCAACTCATAAGATCTTTCATAATCTCATTTGGTTGAACCACTGGACCAATAATTGTTGGTTGTGAAAAACTGGAAATAGAAAACAATAGAAGTAATAGGATAAAATATTTTCTCATTTAAGAATCCAGATTTGATTTTCAAGAAAGGCAAGACCAGAGATAATAAATTGATTCTAACGGCTGTATCTCATTTCCTTAGATTCAATGTTCTTCCAACAGTTGAATATAAGAATTTAAATCAACTTATAATTATTTGTTATTATATAATTGCGCGTATCTAAAAATGTTAATCGGTAATAATAAATTTATTTACATGACTTAAATTATTTCATTTTCAACCAAGATAACGCTTGTAAGAAAGGAGAATAATAACTTTATTATAAATAAATCTATTTGCAAACCACGCAAGGATTTAATGAAATTGAATTTGCTATATAAAATGTACATAAAGCTGCTAAGATTAAAAGAAGGAGCATGAGCAAAGAATTGAATATAACAGATGATTTGTTATTGTCCAGAATCTTGGAAATACGAGGTCAAAAAGTTATGATAGACCGTGACATCGCTGAATTATATGGCGTACCAACAAAACGACTGAATGAACAAGTAAAACGAAATGGTAAACGCTTCCCTACTGATTTTATGTTCCAATTGACCGTGGAAGAAAAAACCGAGGTAGTCGCAAATTGCGACCACCTGAAAAACCTTAAATACTCACCTAACCTTCCTTTTGCTTTTACTGAACATGGAGCAGTAATGCTGGCAAGTGTACTGAACAGCGATCGTGCTATTGAAGTGAATGTACGTATAGTAAAACTATTCAATGCTATGCGTGAGGTGCTGCGCACTAGTCAAGAATTGCTGTTGAAGCTGGAGAAAATTGAAAAGCATCTGCTTGCACAAGGCCATACACTAAAACAACATAATGAAGAAATAGGAGTATTGTTCGAACTAATCGATCACTTACGTAAAGAAAATGAAAAAACACCTGAACGCAATCCAATTGGTTTTAAACCTTAACCACTTATTTGCTGGGAATTTTAAAATGACTTCATCAACTTAGCCGGATTACCCGCATACACGCCGGGTTCGGTAATGTCTTTTGTTACAACGGCACCGGCGCCAATGACAACTTGATCACAGATGTTTACGGGTAAAATACTGGCATTGCTGCCAATGGAAACATGGTTACCAATGTTGGTGGTTTTCCAAAGTGCTGGATTGCCTGCGGGGCCTCCGGTGGAGAAAGTATCATTGATAAACATAACGCCGTGGCCTATAAAACAGTGCTGGCCAATGTTCACGCCTTCACAGATAAAACTATGTGATTGAATGCGGGTATGATCTCCTATCTGAACACCCTTTTGTATTTCAACAAAGGGTCCAATAAAAACTTCATGTCCAATACTGCATTCATAGAGATTCACGGGTTGTACAATGGTAACATTGTTTCCAAATTGCACATCGCGAATACCGATTTGTTTTTCTTGAAAACTCATGACTGCAAATTAATGGATTGATGAATGCGTTCAATGATCTCTACTGTTTTCAGTGCTTCTTCTGCCGTGGCATAGTAAGTTTCTATTCCTTGCAAAGCCGCTACCAGATTGGCATAGACCATGCCGTGATTACTCATAGAACCTTGATAGGTGCCGTATTGATTGGGGGCATTGGTAGCATCGCTCACCAATAATGGACCGGATTCCAAAGACTGATAAGCAATGGTATTTAAATATTCGCCGCCAATTTTTACCGTTCCTTTTTCTGCAAGTACGGTTAAGGATCCTTCTGCATTTTTTGCATAGGCGTTCACGGAGTAATGAATACTGGCAATAGCTCCCGATGCCATTTGTAACAAGACCGCACCTGCGTCTTCTCTGGCAATACTGGTCTGGTGTTGAAAATTATTTGCTAATGCATGAATGGATTGTACATCACCAAAAAGCCAATACAACAAATCAATAAAATGACTGAATTGGGTAAACAAAATACCGCCGTCTAAATCTGCCGTACCATGCCAAGAGTCTTGGTAATAAGATCCTGGTCTATTCCAAAAACAATTGATTTGTATGTTTTGAATCTGCCCCAGATTGCCCGCATCCATGGCTGCTTTCAAGGCTGCTACAGGTGGGTTAAACCTATTTTGCACTACAGTAAAAATGGTTGTACCTGTTTGCTTGGCTACCTCTATCATGCGTTCACAATCAACAAGTGCTATCGCCATAGGCTTTTCTACCAACACGTTCAAACCGGCTTGCATACAAGTTATGGCGTGTTCAGCGTGTAAGCCATTGGGTGTGCAAATGGCCACCAAATCTAAGTCTGGGGCTATTGACAACAAGCTTTCAAGATTGGGTAATGCTTTTGCGTTATAAGTATCCGCGAGAGATTTTGCTTTGGCTTGATCAAGGTCACAGACCGCTACTAACTGACCATAGTGGGCAGCATGCAGGGCATGTCTTTGACCAATATGGCCTGACCCAAGTATGGCAAATCTGGTAGCACTCATGTAGGTTCATTATTAAATAAATAGGGCTTCTGCCTTGGCAACAGATTCTGGTTTACCAACGTCTATGAATTTGCTTTGGCTATGGTCAAAACACTGAATAGAATTGTTTTGCATTAGGTCTAAGTATACTTCTACCATAGAAAATTTTCCCTGTTGTTGCATCTTGGAAAAGATACTGCTATTAATCACATGGATGCCGCTAAATGCTTTTTGTTGCAGTGCTGCATAGTCTGGATGGCTGGCCAATTCCGCTGGTTTTTCTTCTCCAGTTTGCACATTGCGCCAACCACAGAGTTCCCCTTTTGGATTGAATAAAAAATACCTAGAAGTACTCCGCTCCGTAACAGCCAATGTGGCCAAACAAGCGCTGCGCTGATGCGCTGCAATCATGTCTCCCAAGTTTAAGTTGGTGAGGATGTCTACATTCATCACCACAAAATCAGTCTCCTCTTTAAAATACCATCCTGCTTTTTGCAAACCACCTCCGGTTTCTAAAACCTGATCGGTTTCATCAGAAATAGTAATGGTAGAACCCCATCCATGGTTATCTGTAATGGCTTGAACAATCTGGTCTGCAAAATGGTGCACATTCACAATCAGTTCACTTATGCCAAATTGTTGCAAATACAAAACATTGCGCTCCAATAAAGATTTTCCATTCACAGGGGCCAATGCCTTGGGATGCTGGTCTGTCCAGGGTTTTAGCCTACTACCCAATCCTGCTGCAAAGATGATTGCTTTCATGTTGTCAATTTTATCCTAGAAACCAGTTGGCCGTATTGGTATGGGTCAACACTACTTTTAATTTGTATTTGTTGCGCAAGTGTCGGGCGGTTTGTTCAGCCGCATATACGCTTCTATGTTGTCCACCCGTGCAACCAAAATTGATCATCAGGTTACTAAACCCACGTTTTAAATAATCTTCTACCGCAATATCTACCAAGTCCCAAACTGAGTTCAGGTATTCATTCATGCGTGTGCGTTGTTCCAAAAAATCTTGCACAGGTTTGTCTCTTCCATTCAAGGTTTTATAATCATCAAACCTTCCTGGATTCAAAATGCTGCGCATGTCAAAAACAAAGCCACCACCGTTTTCAGAAGGGTCTGCGGGTATACCTTTTCTATAACTAAAACTATTCACTACTACTACTAGTTCGGTATTTTCATCGGCCTGTGGTGGTTCAAAACGCTGAATCATTTCATCGGCAACTACCAAACGTAGAACCCTGTCAAACTCAGGTGTAACAATGCCTACACGCTTATGATCCAAGAAGAATTTTAGGTTTTTTAAACCCAGTGGAATGCTGGCTAGAAAATGTGCTTTGCGTTCAAACAAACCACGGAATCCATAAGCACCCATTACTTGTAATAAGCGAATCAAGACATAACCATTGTACTGACTAACAAATGTGGTTCTGTCAACTTTCCTATCCAAGATGCGGTCAATCTCGTCCATATAGAAATCCAACAAATTGTCTTTCCATTGCTCACTTAGTTCGGCCTTGGCCTGCCATAACAAAGAAGCAACATCATATTGCAGCGCACCCTTCATGCCTCCTTGGTAGTCTATAAAATGAACCGTATCATCTTTCACAATAATATTGCGGCTCTGAAAATCGCGGAACATAAAATACTTATTCTCCGTGCGGGTTAAATAAGTACTTAGTGCGTCAAAGTCATCCAACATGGCCTGCTTGTCATAGGGCAATTGCAGGGTGTCAAGAAAATAATATTTGAAATAGAGCAGGTCACTCATGATGGCCTGTTTGCCAAATTCCTTGGCGGTTAAACAGAGGCTATAATCCAATCCTGTATCGCCCTTGATTTGTACTTCTGCTAGTGCGGTCAAACTTTTTTGAAACAAACCATAAGCCCTGTCTCCATGTCCATGCTGCTCCAATTCATTGAGCAAAGAAGCGGTTCCCAAATCTTCTTGCAGATAAATGGTGTCTTCCTC
>CAMFKK010000065.1 GCA_945957225.1 uncultured Sphingobacteriia bacterium
CCGCGATCACCCCTCGACTAGTCGTCGGCAGCGTCAGATGTGTATAAGAGACAGAACTGATACTATGCAAAAAGGACAGATACGTGTACAGACGGAGAATATTTTCCCCATTATTAAAAAATTCTTGTACAGTGACCACGAAATTTTCCTGCGTGAGCTGGTAAGTAATGCCGTTGATGCTAGCCAGAAAATCAAAACCCTTTCTTCCATCGGCGAAGCCAAAGGTGACTTAGGCGAACTTCGCATTGACGTAGAATTGGACCTAAAAGAAAAGACTTTAAGCATCACCGACCGAGGTGTGGGTATGACAGGTGAAGAAGTTGATAAATACATCAACCAAGTTGCCTTTAGTGGTGCGGAAGAGTTTATGGAAAAATATAAGGATGCCAATATCATTGGACATTTTGGCTTGGGTTTCTACTCGGCTTTTATGGTTTCTGATAAGGTTGAATTATATTCTAAAAGTCATAAAGAGGGTAGTGGTGTTTATTGGAGTTGTGATGGTAGTCCCGAATTTGAATTATATGATGTAGACTATAACCAACGCGGAACCAAAATTGTCTTGCACATTAATGAAGAGAGTAAGGAATTTCTAGACGCTTCTAGAATTCAATCTATCCTAACTCGCTTTTGTAAATTCTTACCCATTCCCATTTATTTCAAGGAAGTAGGGGAAGTAAAAGAAGCAGTTGAAGTTAAGGAAGGTGAGGAAGCTCCTGCTCCCAAAGAAGAAAGGTCTATCAATAATACCAACCCCATCTGGGTGCGTAAGCCAAGTGAACTTAGTAAAGAAGACTATGAGAATTTTTATAAGGAATTATATCCTTATAATGAGACTCCTTTATTCTGGATTCATTTAAATGTAGACTATCCCTTTAATCTAACAGGGGTATTGTATTTTCCTAAAATCAAACAGAGCTACGAAATTCAGAAAGACAAAATTCAGTTGTATTGCAACCAAGTGTTTGTTACAGATGAAGTAAAAGATATTGTACCAGAATTTTTGATGTTGTTACAAGGGGTAATTGATTCTCCTGATATTCCATTGAACGTAAGCCGTAGCTATTTGCAAGGTGATCCCAATGTGAAAA
Organism: uncultured Sphingobacteriia bacterium; assembly: GCA_945957225.1. Classification (GTDB taxonomy): domain Bacteria; phylum Bacteroidota; class Bacteroidia; order Chitinophagales; family Chitinophagaceae; genus Sediminibacterium. The sequence goes on from CAMFKK010000065.1 coordinate 1,092, forward strand.
AAATCAACGCTCATATTACCAAGAAAGTTGCAGATAAATTAGAAGAACTCTTTAACAAGGAGCGCTCTGAATATGAGCAAAAATGGGATAGCCTTGGTTTGTTTGTGAAATACGGTATGATGACCGATGATAAGTTCTTGGAAAAAGCGGCAAAGTTCTTGGTGATGGAAGATACCACTGGCAAATTCCATACTATAGAAGAATACAAAACAGCTACCGAAGCACTTCAAAAAAATAAGGAAGGAAAACAAGTGGTGCTCTATACTACCAATCCTGTTCAGCAGGATGCCTATATTCAAGCAGCAACCAACAAGGGATATACAGTTGTAAAAATGGAAACCTTGGTTGATGCAGCATTCATCAATAATATGGAGATGAAATGGCAGAATACCATTTTTGTAAGAGTAGATGCTGATATTGTTGACAACCTGATTGATAAGCAAGAGACCAGTGATTCAGTATTGAGTAAGGAAGAAGAAACAAGTTTGAAAGAATTATTTACCATTCAAATTCCTGAATTGCATGTAACTACAGAAGTAAAAGGATTGAGCAAGGATAGTGCCCCTGTAGTAGCTACAAGACCAGAGTTTATGCGTAGAATGAAAGATATGGCTGGTGTAGGAGGGGGAATGACAGCATTCTATGCTCAAATGCCGGATGAAGTAACACTGACCATTAATGGGAATCACCCCATCTATCAATCTTTGTTAAAAGTAGAAGATAAATTGCTCCAAGAAAAACAAGTACGTTCTTTAGCAGATTTGGCTTTATTGAGTCAAGGATTATTAAAAGGATCGGAATTAACCAATTTTATCAACCGCAGTGTGGAGTTGATGGAGTCTGGCAAATAAGTCTTTTGGATTAATTAGTTGTGTTTTTTAAAAATGGTTGCTTTTTAATTAAAGTAACCATTTTTTGTCTTTGCTATGCTATTGGTGGATTAGCTATTTGTTTTGCTTAATTCAAGATCTAAGACACGTAATTGCAAACTAGTGGTATTATTCCATTCATTTTCTTCTACACAAAAAACTATATCAAGTGGTTCTTGCATTTGAAGCAAATGGAATTTGTTAGCCATATTAAATCCAATTCCAGAAAAGTTGATATTTTTTTGCTTCAACACAAATTTTACATGGGCTTCCTTGACTATTTTTGAGAACCCGGTTTCTATTACATTTCTGGCCAAGAATAGGGGTCGCATATTCTCAGGGCCATAGGGTTCCATTTGTTGCAAAATTTGATAGAATCCTGGCGTGATTTCTGAAAATTCTATTGGAGCATCAATGATAATTTCTGGAACTAGTAAAGCATCAGGAATGGTTCTTGAAACTTCTGCTTCAAATGCTTCAGCAAAAGCTGTAACATTTTCTGCTAATAAGGTCATGCCTGCTGCGGCAAAATGGCCGCCATATCCTATTAACCATTCTCTGCATGCATGTATAGCTTCATATAAATTAAATCCTGATACACTTCTGGCACTTCCTCCGGCATAGTCACCACTTTTTGTAAGTACAATTGTGGGTCTATAATATTTCTCTATTAATCGGCTTGCTACAATGCCTACTACTCCTTTATGCCAGTGCTCTTGATAAACCACTGTAGTTTTCTTTTTAGAAAATTGGGCATCCGATTCTATTAATTCCAATGCCTCTTTGGTAATACTGGCATCCATTTCTTTTCTATCAGAATTGTCGGAATGGAGTAAACTGGCTAATGCTATAGCCTTGCTGTAATCCTTTTCTATAAATACTTGAACGGCTTTTTTTGCGTCATCCATCCTACCAGCGGCATTCACCCTTGGGGCAATCATAAACACTACATTGCTAATGAGCATCTTGTTTTTCACTCCTGCTAGTTCCTTTAATGCCTTTATACCGGGACAAGGATCTTCGTTGATTTTTTGAAGACCATAAAAGGTGAGCACCCTATTTTCTCCCGTCATTGGTACTATATCCGCAGCTATTGCCGTTGCTACCAAATCTAGGTATTGCAAATAGCTTTCGCTTGGCAAACCCAATCGTTCAGCCAAAGCACTGGCCAATTTAAATCCAACCCCACAGCCACATAGCTCTTTATAGGGATAATTGCAAAGGGGTTGTTTGGCATTTAAAATTGCAACAGCAGCTGGGAGTTCTTTATCAGGTAAGTGGTGGTCACATACAATAAAATCTATACCCAGGCTTTTGGCATAGGCAATCAGTTCCACTGATTTTATGCCACAATCCAAAGAAATAATTAAAGTTATACCCTGCTCATGTGCAAAGTCAATTCCTGCTTTACTAACACCATAACCCTCTTTATATCGGTGTGGAATATAATATTCAACTTGTTCATAGATTCCAATCAAAAATTGGTAAAGACATGCTACTGCAGTTGTTCCATCAACATCATAATCTCCAAACACCAAAATTTTCTCAGAACTACTAAATGCAATTGAAATTCTTTCTACCGCTTTATCCATGTCTTTCATGAGCCAGGGACTATGTAAGTCTGAAAGTTGGGGTCTAAAAAAATGTTTAGAAGCTTCAAAGTCCTCTAAACCCCTTTGTACCAAGATTCGGCAAATGGTTTTATTAATTTTAAGCGAGCTATGTAATGCCTCCACTTTTTCTTTGTTGGAATCTAATATGTTCCAGCGTTTCTGCATTAGTATTTTCTATCTGTAGTATAACGAACCAATTCTTCTAATGCATTTCTAACCTGACTTTCAGGGAACTCGTGTAGTATGGTCAATGCTTCATCTCTATAAGATTCCATTTTTTGTTCGGCATACCTGATGCCACCTGATGCCACCACCGCATCAATGACAAATTTCACTTTGTCTTTTTGTGTGTTTTGATTTTTGATAATATAAATCAATTGCTTTTTAAGGTCTGCACTACAATTATTTAGAGTATATATCAGTGGTAGTGTCAATTTCTTTTCTTTGATGTCATTACCAGTTGGCTTGCCAATGTCTTGACTTCCGTAATCAAAAAGGTCATCCTTGATTTGGAATGCCATACCTACTTTCTCGCCAAACACTTTCAATTTCTGCACTTTTTCAGGATCAGTGAATGTAGTAGATGCACCTGCTTCACAGGAGGAAGAGAGTAAGGAAGCCGTTTTCCCCTTGATGATATCGTAATAAATATCTTCTCTTAAATTGAGTTTTCTTGATTTTTCAAATTGCAATAGTTCTCCCTCCGCCATCACTTTTACGGCTTCTGCCAAGGCGTCTAATACCACATATTCTCTATTGTTCAAAGCTAGCAATAGGGCTTTCATTAATAGGTAATCACCAACCATTACTGCAATCTTATTCTTCCAAAGGGCATTTATAGAAAAGAAACCCCTTCGCATATTACTGTCATCTATCACATCATCATGCACCAAGGAAGCTGTATGGATTAATTCAACCAAGGAAGCCGCCCTATAAGAACTATCGTTGATCTCACCTCCAAGCTTGGCACTTAACAAAACAAACATAGGGCGCATCTGTTTGCCTTTTCTTTTGACAATATATTCCATGATTCGGTCCAATAATGCCACCCTGCTCTTTACCGCATCCCTAAAACGGGATTCAAACTGGGTTAATTCGGCCGATATTACCTGTTGTGCTAGCTTCATATGCTGACTGATCCTATAATTGGCTGCAATATAAGTTTGTTCCTAACAATATTACCAACTGAAGCAACGTTAGCCTCATGAATTTTGTCTCTATCATGCCTTTAAGTTGTCTTTAACGCTTTTGAAGGTCTAAAACTTGGCTTTGTCGGGCACGATGTATAATTTTGACTGATATATTTCTACACATTCTTCTAAAATACAAATATCCATTATGGCAAGCAAAAAGTACTTATTATTAGCAGCCTTGGTTGTCTTTTTACAGACAAGCGTTATGGCGCAATCAAATTGGGGTTGGGACTGGAAAGATAGTTCCAAGGTTCCCACCAAGTCATTACCTCAGTATAATGAGTTTTTAAACAACCAATTTCCTTACCCTCCCAAACCTCGCAGTCAATGGGAATTAGGATTGAATGGAGGATATAGCTTTATTACCAATCAAGCGGTTCGTCAAAGAGGCGGATATGGAGTTGGATTTACTTTAAGAAAAGCCATTGATCACAATTGGTCTTTCCGTTTTGGAACTACCTTAACTGTGAACTATGGTCAAGGAATTTATGCGCAAAAAGGACCTGGTGTAGGTGCTTATTTTGCTTATCCTGGTACTTATGTGCCAAATTATCGCGCAAGCATTGGAACGGCTTCTTTTGACTTTATTTATTCTCTTAATCCACTTAGCTATTACAGAGGAAATCCAAAATGGAACCTTTACATCTTAGCAGGATATTCCATGGTAGGAACTGAAACCCAGGTGGATGCTTTTAATGCTACTGGAGCACCTTACAATTATAGTAGCATTAACTTTAACGTACCTACCAAAGACATTGTAAGTTCCATTCAGGCTATTCAAGATGGGAAATATGATTTTGAAGGGTATAACCCAGAGGGAAGGCGTGGCGCTTTATTCAAATTGGGAAATAGGGTTGTAAGACATGGTTTTAATTTTGGAGGTGGTTTTTCTTATAAAATCAACAGCAAATACAATGTTGGAATTGAGCAGAAATTTACCACACTTGAAAAATATGTTGATGGTTCTGGTCTTTCTACCTCAAGAGGGTTGCTTAATTATTTGAGCGCCCATATCAATATCAATTTATAAGCCCACTGATTAAAATCAAGAAACATGAAAAGAGTTATCAAAATAATGTCTGTACTGTTATTGGCGGTTCTTGCCTTACAAGTATCAGCACAAAGCAGAAAGCGCGTTGAACCCCTATATTGGATCAACCCTAACAATTATGTTTATTCTGAATTGAATAAACCTACTCACATGAAATTGCCTAAAATAGTTTTGCCTGATGCAGACAAAGACGGCGTAACTGATCAATTTGATTTGGAGCCAAATACTCCAGCAGGAGCACCTGTAGATAGTCATGGAGTGTCAAAAGATACAGATGGAGATGGGGTACCTGATTTTAAGGATAAAGAACTTTTGACTCCTCAAAAATGTTTTCCAGTTAATGCTGATGGAATTGGTAATTGTCCAGAACCAGCATGCTGCAAAGAAATCAGGGATATGGTTTCTAATATGAAACCTAACACTGTTCCAGAGTGTACCATTGGTGGCTTACCAAGTGTTCAATTCAAAGGCAAGGCTAAATTGACAAAAGACAATGAAGCAGTATTAGCAGCTGCTGCAGCAACAATTAACGCAAATCCAAATTGCAAAGTTAAAGTAATTGGATACGGCGCTTCTAGTAAGTCTGCTCAACAATTAAGCTGGGATAGGGTAAATGCAGTAATCAAATACCTGGTTGAAAAACAAGGTGTTGCTGAAAGCCGCTTTATCTGGTCTTATGGCCAAGATGGCGATGTGAATACCGTTGATTTACAGGGTACAACAGAAGAAGGGCCTAATACGGTACCTGCACCTTTCCCCAATTTAAAGAGCAAGAATTAATGGCTTTTAAATGATATAAAAAGTCCCGAACCTAGTTCGGGACTTTTTTTGTGGCTTTATCTAAAGCCAATTCAATAGTAAAGGGTCCTAAAATTGAACTAGGTTAAAATGTAGTTCTCCAAAATTTTGAAGAGAGGAAAGTTTTAGGTCTGCAGCGCCCCATTTTTCATCTTTTAACTGGGAATAATGTGGCACAACTACGCATTTCATTCTGGCGGCTTTAGCAGCAATCATGCCATTAAAACTATCTTCAAAACAGATACAACTGGTTGGTGTTGCATTCATTTGTGCAGCACAGTTTAAATAAACCTGTGGATGTGGTTTTCCAAATGGTAATTCGTCTGCAGAGGCGGTAGCGTGCAAATAGTCCCCAATTCCAGTCATCTTAATAACAAGATCAATTAATGCTTGTGGAGAAGAAGTGGCTAGCCCAATTTTGAATTGTTTTTTATGAAAAAAGTCAAAAATATATCCCAATCCTGGCATGATAGCTGCTTGGTTTTCAATTTTTTCCAAAACAGAACCTACAATTTTCTTTTCAGCAATAATATGTTCGGCTTCTCCAATTTGATAATGACCAAACCACCAGTGAACAAATTCTTTTGTTCTTAAACCAGTGGTACTTTTGTACTGTTCTTCCGTTAGATTAACACCATAGGCTTTAAAAACTTCTTCTGCTGCCTCGTTCCACAAGGGCTCACTATCTATGAGTAACCCATCTATATCAAATATCACTGTATTGAGTTCCATGTATTGGTTTTGCAGGCACAAAAATATTGGTATGTAGCATACAATAGATTTATTTTTAAGCTTCTAGCATACAATTTGTTGACATTCCCTATTTTGCAGTGCTGCAAATAACCATTCTATGCGATTGACTGAGCGTTTGAGGAATATTAAATTAGTGCGTTCTTGTGTATATGCCATGGTTGGTGCTGCCTCTTATCCAGGCTTGGCCATGGTCAATAGTATAAGGATTGAAGGTACCGAACATTTGAAAGGATTACCCAAGAGAAATGTGCTTTTTGTCAGTAACCATCAAACCTATTTTGCAGACGTCATTACATTTTTGCATATTTTTTGTGCGGTTAAATGGCGGAAAGAAAATAGATTGGGTATACCTTATTATTTGTTGAATCCTTTTACCAATGTCTATTTTGTAGCAGCTGAAGAAACCATGAATGGGAGTTTGATTAGCCGTCTTTTTAAAATGGCGGGTGCACTGACCATTAAAAGAACTTGGCGTTCAGACGGGAAAGACGTTGCAAGAAATAGGGATGAATCTGATACTCAAAAAATTGATGAAGCACTTGAAAAAAGCTGGGTAATTACTTTTCCCCAAGGAACTACCAAACCTTTTGCACCTGGAAGAAAGGGTACGGCCCATATTATCAAGAATAATCACCCAATTGTAGTGCCAGTGGTCATCAATGGATTTTGGAGGGCTTTTTCAAAAACTGGACTTTCATTTAAGAAAAAAGGTGCGCAATTATCAATCAGATTTAAGGAGCCCTTGGTTATTGATTATAGCAAACCAGTAGAAGAAATTCTTGATCAAGTAATGCATGCAATTGAACAAAGCAAAGAATACATGCTCAAAAGCAAGCATCACTTAATGAATCTGATGGACAAGTAGCCTTATTTAGTAAAGAAGGCCTTTAATTCACTGGCATCGTCCGGTTTCATTTTGCCAGAAAGAATTAACCTCATTTGTCTTCTACGCAAAGAACCTTCATAAAGTTTAATTTCTTCTTCTGTTTCTGGAATCACTGGGGGAACCAGTCTAGGCTTCCCATTTGGGTCAAGGGCTACAAAGGTGAAAAAAGCTTCATTACTCTCATACTTATACTGATGTAGAAGGTCTTCACCCCAAACACGTAAATGAATTTCCATAGAAGTATTAAAAGCCCTACAAACCTGTGCTTCTATATGCACAACATTTCCCAGTTTAATGGGGTTTTTAAAACTAATATTATCAACTGATGCTGTCATACTGGGAGTATTGCAATGTTTGCCGGCTGCAATACCAGCTGCTATATCCATCCAATACATGAGTCTGCCACCCATTAGGTTTCCGAATGTGTTTGTATCATTGGGTAAAACCAATTCATTCATGATAGTAAAACTCTCTGTTGCTTTTTTGCCTTCCATAACTGGATTCTATTATTTTTTGCAAAGATAGGGTTAGATAGAGGTTTGCTCTAGGTTTTTCAGATACTCGGGGTCAACGTCTGCCCCAATTCCAGGACTATCATCTAATATCAATTCCATGCCCTGGTATTTTACTCCACCCAAAACAGGATCTTTTTGATGACCAAGCAAACAAGTGTCTAAATCGTAAAAATGAATATTATCAAATGCCATTGCAAAATGTACTTTGGCGGTAAGAGCTACCCTGCTTTCCAACATACCGCCCAACATACAGACAATACTGTTTTCTTCTGCAACTTGATTTATTTTAATAGCTTCTAAAATACCGCCACTCTTGGCAAATTTGATATTTATATAGGCGCAAGCTTTGTTCCTGATCAGTCTTTCGGCGTCATAGTGGGTAAATACACTTTCATCAGCCATGATGGGAATAGGAGATAAGGCCATTAATGCTGGTAGTCTTTCATCATTCCATTTACGCATGGGTTGTTCGCAGAATTGAATGTCAAATTCACCCAAGCCTGTCTCTTATACACATCTGACGCTGCCGACGACTAGTCGAGTGTA
>CAMFKK010000066.1 GCA_945957225.1 uncultured Sphingobacteriia bacterium
AGACAGGGTGGTGGATTTGGTAGAAAACTGATGACGGATAATGGCGTGGAAGCAGCGCTAATATCGGCGGCAGCCAAGTGTCCCGTGCAAGTGCAGTGGACCAGAGAAGACGATATGCAAAACGATTTTTATCGCCCAGCAGAAATGTATCGCTATCGCGCAGCACTAACTGCAGATAAATTATTGGCATGGCATCAATCAGGTGTGGGTATTGGCAGGGCCATTAGAGGCGATAGTTATGTGGCAGGTGCCATAGAAAATTATCTATCAGAAGGACAAGGACTCAAGAGCAATACACCAACTGGTTGGTGGCGTGCTCCGGGTGCTAACACATTAGCATTTGTAGCAGAAACTTTTATGGATGAGGTTTGCACAGAACTCAAAGTGGATCCCATTGCGTATAGATTACAATTGTTTGAAGCCGCCAAACAAAAGCCTGTAGGAAAACTGGATTATAATCCTGATAAATACAAGAGCGTTGTTGAACTGGTGGCTAAAATGTCAAATTGGGGAACAAAAACCCCAGGCATCTTTCGTGGCTTTGCTACTTGGTTCTCTTTTAATACCTATGTAGCACAAGTGGTAGATATTAAAATGGAAAAAGGCAGACCCAAAGTGGTGAAAGTGTACTGTGCGGTAAACTGCGGAAGAGTCATCAACCTTAGTGGTGCAGAAAACCAAATTCAAGGAGCTGTAGTTGATGGGATTTGTCACGCTATGTTCCCCAAAGTAACTTTTGTGAATGGTGCTGTTGTAGAAAAGAATTTCTATAGTTACAATATGCTAAAAATTAAAGACGCGCCACTAGATGTTGCCGTACAATTTGTAGCATCGGAAGAAGCGCCAACTGGTTTGGGAGAACCCGCGCTACCTCCAGTGGCAGCAGCATTATCTAGTGCAATCTTTGCAGCCACAGGAAAGCGGATTAGGAAAATGCCTTTTGTAGAGCAGATGAGTTAATCATTAATATTAATATTTAAAACAGGTATTGCATCTCATCAATGCGTACCTGTTTTTTTAATTCCATACACCTGTTTTCTCATCTCCCTCAAAGAACCAATTAAAACATAATATTCATATTCATAAACGGCATTCTTACCAATGATAGCATCTTTAATAGGTGCTATGTAGGAGGTTGAAGTACTTAAAGCCTCTTTATCAGGGTCCCCCGCCATTCCAGCCAAAAACATAGTGCATTGTGGATTATAAACAAGCATGCCAAATTCAGTATCATCCACAAATGCCATCCAGTTTTCAGATATTTCTTTATACCTACCCCAAAATCCACTAGCAAGATTTTTTACGTCTAACTTTTTGTATGGTTCATTGGTAAAAGGAGCATTTCCTTCATAGGTAAAAAGGTTTTTCAAAGCAGAGATGGGATAAACAGCTGGTAATTCTTGGTTACGCATCAAACTGTCTCCATAGATCTGATCGGTACGGTGACAGATAAGCTTATTTCTAATGGTCAAGATATTTCCGTTCAAAAATGTCCACTGTTCCATTTCCGCTTCGGCAGGGCGGTTATTCATATCCCATTGCATGGGAATGCATTTTACATACAGACTGTCTTTTGATTGTTTGTAGTCAAGAATTTTGGCGCGATTGCCAAAGGCATCGCCTACTTGAATGGGGTTCCATGACCAGGGTGACCAATTGGATGATTGTCCTTCTGCTTTTCTATCAAGGCTTTTACCAGCATAATAAGATTGTTGAATATATCGGCCTTCGTCAGCAATATTTACCAAACTGCGTTGAGATCCTGCATTGGAAATCCATGAAATGGCACCGCCCCTAGTAAGGTCAAATTTTACTGTCAGCTTTCCATTATCAGCCACCAATTCTTTAGGTGTTTGTGTATTTATCTGTTGATCTGTTTGCCCCAAACAAATATTATAGATGAGCAATACAGAAAGAATAAAACTGATTCTCATGACTATTTTATATGTGGTAAAATAATGGATTGCGAATCTTGAAGCTAAGAATATTTGATCTAAATGAAAATGAAACAAATAATTTATTGTAACAATCTTCTAGTTTTATCGTTAAAAAGGTTGTTAGATTTCTATACAAGATGAAACAAAAAAATGAAATCATTAGTATGACCAACAATAGAAAAAATATATTTATTTATACCATTTTCTTATTGATTGCAGTTTCAGGAATGGTATATGGCAATGCCATAAAAAATTCATTTAGCGGATTAAGAATTTGGAAGATAGAGAATATTCTTTGGCTATGTTTAGGTATCCCATTTTTGTTCTTGCAAACAGCTGCAACACTTCCTAATTTTTTAGAAGCAACTGTTTCAAATAAAAAAAGGTTGCTGCAACCTTTTTTTATTGGAGCTGTATTTGGACTCTTAGACATCATTGTATTCAAGCTCATGCAACACCCAGAGCCTTACACATCCTTGCCTCCATTTTTACAACCCTTTCCTTATTCTTTGTTCTTGTATTTTTCAGGCGCCCTTGAAATAGAAGTTTTTTATAGGCTTATTCCTTTAACGCTAATTTTACTAATAGGGAAAAGAGTGGCAGGCGGAAATTATTTTAAGTATTTTTTTTGGACAGCCATTGTTGTTACATCTCTTAGAGAACCATTAGAACAAACGCCAACTGGAGATCTTTGGTTGGTTTGCTATTCTTTATTGACTGGATTTTTAATGAACTATTTGCAAGCCATCTATTATACAAAAGCAGGTTTTCTTGCTTCATTAACTTTAAGACTGGGCCATTATTTATTTTGGCATATTCTTCTGGGGATCTACGTTCAATATGTTGAATTAGTCAGGTAGGTAAAATGGTTTTGAAACAATGCTGCCATTATTCCGTGTTTGAACAAGTGACTTTCAGCATTAATAATGCTCTTTTTGCACCCTTGCTACTAATTCAGTATCAATTAATTCTAAGGATAATACCATGTCCTTGACCGTTTCCTTATATTTCTTAAAATGGGGCGTTACAATATGGGATTGATAAGCTTCAGGACTAGCGTAGACTTCTAAAATAGTTATTTGTGATGCATCCTTTTTGTCAGCAACAACATTATAAGATAATACACCAGGTTCTAATTGAATGGCCGCATTCATCTGCTCTTTTAAGGCAGATGTATATTTGTCCAATTGACTAGCATCTACCTTGATTTTTGCAATTCTGTACATTTTATTTCCGTCTTGTGCATTTGAATTAAAACAAACTAGGATCAATAGACCTAGAAAAAATGTAGTGTGTAGGACTCGATTCATATGTAAAATTAAAAAAGGTTACACTTTAAAAGTATAACCTTTTTTATTCTGTTGCTCCCCAATCAGGACTTGAACCTGAGACCCTCTGATTAACAGTCAGATGCTCTAACCAACTGAGCTATTGAGGAGTGTTCCATTTCCGATTTCTCGTTAATGGGCAGCAAAAATAGGGAAAAATGGTTAGTAACAAAATTTCCACCCAAAAAATTTACCAATTAAAAAGACTGGATTCCGGAATTCCTATAAATAATCCCTCTTCACGCTGTTCCACGGGGTAAGTTTTTAGATAATAACCCTCGCCACTGGTATTGCGGCCATTACGGGTATCAAATTTGAACCTGTGGAGGGGGCAGACAATCTTGCCCGTGGCGTCTAGGAACCCCTCAGACATGATTCCGCCGGAGTGGGGGCACTTATGGGCACAAGCGCTGACCTGACCCTCAAATAGGCTTACAGTAATGGTCTTTCCCGCCACTTCTACTTGGGCTAACTGGTTGGATTTCCATGGAATGGCATCGGCCGATAAGGCCAATAAATGCCATTGATAGCTTTTCTCCGCCATAGATTAATACAATTGGGTTCTGTATGGGTAGCGCACCTGGTATTGGTTGCGTACTTTCTCCAGAATCTGACCCCTTAGGGCTTCAATATTGTTTCGCTCAACTGCAGAAACAAACACGCAATTATTATTGGTAATCTGGTCCCATTTGTCTTTCAAATCTTGCAGAATCTCTTCTTTAACGCAGTCTTCTAGCCATTCGTCAAATGTGCGCTCAGCATAAAGATCCATCTTATTGAAGATGGTTAAAATGGGTTTTTCAAATGCGTTTAATTCCTGTAAAGTCTTGTTCACCACGCCAATCTGGTCTTCATATTGGGGGTGAGAAACGTCTACCACGTGCAAGAGAATATCGGCTTCGCGCACCTCGTCAAGGGTGCTCTTAAAGCTCTCAACCAAGTGGTGAGGCAGTTTGCGAATAAACCCTACCGTATCGCTCAGCAAAAAAGGCGTGTTTTCAAAAACCAGCTTGCGGGTTGTGGTATCTAGGGTTGCAAAGAGTTTGTTCTCGGCAAATACATCGCTCTTGCTCAACAGATTCATGAGTGTGCTCTTGCCCACATTGGTATAACCCACCAGGGCAACGCGAATAAATTCGCCACGCTCCTTGCGTTGGGTAAATGCCTGTTTGTCAATTTCGCTTAAGCGTTTGCGCAGGAGCGATATCTTGTCTTTGACAATACGTCTATCGGTTTCAATCTCGGTTTCACCTGGGCCCCTGGATCCAATTCCTCCCCCTTGGCGTTCCAAGTGGGTCCACATGCCTTTTAATCGCGGTAGCAAATATTGGTATTGGGCCAATTCTACCTGTACTTTGGATTGCGCTGTGCGTGCGCGATTGGCAAAAATGTCCAGAATCAAATCACTCCGGTCAATGGTTTTGACCTTGAGCTCTTTTTCAATATTTAATAATTGGGATCCTGTAAGTTCATCGTCAAAAATGACTAGGGTAATATTGCGACCATTGAGATAGTCCTTAATTTCTTCTAGTTTACCCTTTCCCACAAATGTGCGGCTATCTGGATGGGGCAAACGCTGGGTAAATCTTTTCACCGTGGTGGCTCCAGCAGTTTCGGCCAGAAATTCCAACTCATCTAAATATTCGGTAACCTGCTCTTGGGTATTGTCTTTTTGAATTAGACCCACCAGAACGGCATTCTGTTCAACTTTTAATCCTTGTTTTTTCTCAATCAATGCAAAACTATTTTGACAAAGGTAGCTTTAGTAGGGCTATAAAAGAAAGCCCCCGTTATTTTTTAACGGGGGCTTCAAGTATTTCAGGAAAAGGATTATAAACCACTGATAGTCAATCCAAACGTATATTTATTCATGGTTGGGCCTGTACCATCTTTTAATACACCAAGTATAGAATAGCTGGCGTCAAGAGAAACTATGCCATAACCAAAACGGCCAGTTAATGCCAAACTTGTACCATTCAAAAAGCGTTTATTGCTCTCTTTTTGTACATAAGTATTGCCATAAATGGTTTGACCATTCTTGTTTACCAGGTTTTTACCCTTGGTATAAGACTTAAGTAAAGTTCCCACTTTTACACCCAACGCTGCTTTCCAAGATTTACCCGGATGTTCTGGATCAGAAAAATACCTCAATTCCACTGGAGCTTCTAGATAAAGACTGGTGAGCTTGTATTTATTAAAATGGTCTACACTGTCTACATTGGTAAATGGCAGTTTGGCACTATTGGCTTTCAGATTTACATAAGTATTCTTGAAAAACATATTGCTGCTGGCAAAACCTACACCTAGACCCAAACTATAGTGGGGATTGGTTTTAAAAGGTTTATCCAACATGAAATAGAAGTTGAAATGCCTACTAAAACCACCAGTTCTAACGCTATCAGGACGTCCGGACCAAGCATCCATGCCATATTGAATCATAAAATGGTCAGCTGGTCTACTAGAAAGATCAATTTTTGACCAGTCTTTCTTGGGTTTGGTAGGATTGAGGCTTTGGGCCTGAGAAAAAAAGGCAATACTGATTCCCAAAAGCAATAATAAAGTCTGTTTCATGTATCTGAATTAATGACGCGTTTCCGCACTAAGTGCGCAAAAATAATAGAAAAGCCTGCAAGGACTGGTTAAAAATTAGGTAAATCGCACTCATTTGGCAATTTATTACACTATAAAGCCATAAATGCGGCTTAATTCTTTAATTTAGAAGCGAACCAACAGCAAAAAAGGGCGGAATGAAGAATGATTTCTTAAAGGGCAAGCGGATTTTAATAGCGGAGGATGATTTTGTAAACCAGAAACTGATCATGCATTCTATGCAAGCTACTGGAGCCCAATTTACCATTGCGGGAAACGGGGCAGAAGCCATTGAATGTTTGTTAGAAAACGACTTTGACCTAATCTTGATGGATATTAATATGCCCGAGATGGATGGTTTTGAGGCCACCGAATATATTCGTAAGACCTTGAAGATGGATATTCCCATCATTGCCATGACCGGTTGGAGCAGCAAGGAAGATAGCAACAAATTTGAGCGCGTTGGGATGAATGGGGCACTTCCCAAACCTTTTGGATTAGACGCCTTGTATAAAACCCTTGACGATATTCTAATAGCACAAATTTCTGTGCCAGTGATTACACCTGCTGAACCTGAGCCAACACCCGTTCCTGTTCAACAGATGAATAGTAACCAAGATGATCATGAAGACAATATGCCCTTGGTAGACCTGACCATGTTGAATGAATTGTCAGAAAGCGATAACGAATACAAGAAGACCATTATCAATATGTTTTTGGAAACCATGCCAGAAACCATTCAACAAATTGATAAAGAATTTGCCAATGAAAATTGGGATGCCTTTTCAAAAGCTGCGCATTATGCCAAATCTTCCTTGTCTGTAATTAATGTAGAAAGTCTTAGACTATTAGTTGGCAAAATGGAAATGTATGCCAAGAAATTAGAGCACCTTGACCAACTAGAAGGCATGGTCAAACAAATGAAGGCTCAATACGCCAAAGTGGTTACCATTCTAGAAGCTGAAATGAATAAATACTAATATTTGCTTTTCCCAGATTAATTCAGGGTAGCAGTATTTCAATTGTCTTTAATCCCTCTAAGGCAGAACATGAAAAAACTGTTGATAGTAGAACAAGAAGCTGTGATTCTTGAAATTCTAAATCACTGTTTTACAGCCAATGGCTGGGTTACTGCAGGTTGTTCCGATGGTAAACAAGCAATGGAATTGATGAATAGTTTTCAACCAGATCTATTGCTCACAAATATTTTAATTCCTTTTTATAGTGGCATTGAATTATTGCAGGCAGCAAGGACCAAACCCAATCCCATTGAGGTTGTCATACTAGCACTCCTAATAGACGATGCTGTAAAAAAACAATGTTATGAAATCGGAGCAGCAGCCTATTTGACCAAACCATTTGATTTGGAAATATTGCTCCAAGAATTGAATGAAATAGCAAAAAACAAACAACCCTTTTTTCATTGATACGATCTTTTTCAAATATCATTTTTGCAAATGGATTAATGAATATTGCCGTATCTATTGAATTTTTACAAAATGGAACGGTTGTGGCTTTGATTTCCTGTTTAATAGTATTATTGGTCATCCTTGGATTTGTTTTAGTAAGAAGAATTAGGAGACGCAAAAGAATTCGATTTCAAAAACTGTTGAGACATTGGTTAGCAGATGCAATTACCAATAGGGTAATGGATCCAGATAAAAACTTTGTCATCAGCATTCAATTGGAAAAATTATTACTGAAAAAGTATTACCGATTGCTTGCATTGGAAGAGTTGTTAGCCTGCAAAAAGTATTTGAAAGGCAGTGCTATGAATATGGTAGTGCAGTTATATGAGCAATTGCAGCTTAGAAAAGAAACGGACAAAAAACTTAAAAGCCTGATATGGAGTAGGGTGGTAAAGGGTATACAAGAGATTTACATTTTTGACCAATATGATGCCATGGATCAATTATTTGCATTTGCAGATAATGAAAACCCATTTATTAGATCAGAAGCCCATTTTGGGGTAATCAACCTTCAAGGGTTTGACGCTTTGAAATTTCTCAAGCAGATTCAGAATAGTCTCAGTAATTGGGATCAAATTAACCTATTGCATCAATTAAAATTGTTTGAGCCAAAACCCTTGGTAGAAATGCCCGAATGGTTGCTCTTGGAAAATGAATCTGTTGTTCTGTTTGCACTAAAATTATTGGAAGCCTATCCGGATGAACAATATTATCCCAACCTGATTCCCTGTTTACACCATAGTAATGAGGATATACGCAAACAAGCCATTCGTTGTTGTGGTATAATAGCACAATATGATACTGCCAGATTATTAGAAGAACAATTTGCAAAAGAGACCAACAATAATCAAATAAAGACATTAGAGACATTAAAAAAAATAGAGGCTACACCAAACAAGGATTTTTTATTGCAAAACCTAAATCATCCAGATGATAGGGTCAAACAATTGGTAGCGGAATTAATTGTCATTAAATTCCCAACAGATGCAGAGCCAATGATTTTAAACAGTCAGGAAAATTCCCATCAGCGTCATCAGTTATTTAAACACGTTCAAGCCCTATCATGAGTATTAACTGGGAAAATATAGTTTCTTCCTTTTTTGAGTACGGTTTGTTTTTCTACTCAGTAACACTGCTTTGCTGTTATATAGGGCTTTCTTTTTTCTCTATGCGGGAATTGAATTTATATGAACGCAAAACAAAAGCATCAGATTTTAAAATTTTAGCTCCTTCTACACAGTCACCCAGTATTAGCATATTGGCACCTGCCTATAATGAGTCTGCCACCATTATTGAAAACATCAAATCATTGCTCACAATTTATTACAATGATTTGCAGATTGTAGTAATCAATGACGGTAGCAAGGATGACAGTATTGAAAAGATGGTTGCAGCCTATGACTTGGTTCAAACAGATTTGTTTGTTCCAGCATTGATTCAAACAAAACCAATAAGAGCGGTTTACAAAAGTACCAATCTGGCCTATCAGCGTTTACTGGTAATAGATAAAGAAAATGGCGGCAAAGCCGATAGTCTGAATGCGGGCATCAATATTGCCTCAGGTGAAATAATTGTTTGTGTAGATGTAGACTGTATACTAGAACAGGATGCACTATTCAAGATTGTCAAACCCTTTTTGGAAAATTCAGAAAAACGGGTCATAGCATCAGGAGGTGTAGTCAGAATTGCCAACTCCTGTGTGGTGGAGCATGGTAAATTGGTGCAAGTAAATCTGCCTACCAATTTCTTGGCAAAAATGCAATCTCTGGAATATATCCGGTCTTTCTTATTGGGAAGAATGGCTTGGAGTAGATTAAATGGTTTGTTGTTGATTTCAGGAGCATTTGGCGCATTTGACAAATCAATTGTCATTGCTTGTGGAGGTTATAATACCAATAC
>CAMFKK010000067.1 GCA_945957225.1 uncultured Sphingobacteriia bacterium
AACCAAACCTTCTTCAATGGCAATAGTAATAGTACCAATAGTGCCATGACCACACATGGGTAAACAACCACTGGTTTCAATAAATAATACAGCCACATCATTGGCCGGATCATGAGGTGGATATAAAATACTCCCACTCATCATATCATGACCACGTGGTTCAAACATCAGGCCTTTTCTTATCCAGTCATATTCTCTTAAGAAATGCTGTCTTTTCTCGCTCATATTTGCCCCTTCTAAAGCAGGTCCACCTGCTGCAACAACCCTAACGGGATTGCCACATGTATGGGCATCTATGCAAAAAAAATCATGTCCGTGTTTGGATTGATAAGGTTGATAAGGTACTGTTATGGGATCTTGAGCCATGTTGAATATTGTTGATTTTACAATAGAACCAATTACATTTGTTAAGCGCCTTAAATGATTGCTTTATGGAACAATACGGAAAGATATTGCTAATTGCTATGCCTGTTTTTCTTCTTCTGGTACTTTTTGAAAAATGGTGGGGTTGGAGAAAAGGACAAGATACTGTTCGCAACATGGACATGATTGCTTCACTAAGTTCTGGCGTCACCAATGTAACCAAAGACGTGTTGGGTTTGAGCATCACCATTATCAGCTATGGTTGGATGGTAAATCATTGGGCCTTGATGCATGTTTCAAATGGGTTTTGGTCCTATTTTATTGCATTTATGGCTTTAGACCTTACAGGATATTTGGTGCATAGAATTGATCATGAATACAATTTTTTCTGGAATGCGCATATTATTCACCATAGTAGTGAAGAATATAATTTGGCCTGTGCATTAAGACAAAGCATTTCTTCCTTTTTTAGAATCTTTACTATTTTCTTATTGCCGGCTGCCTTATTAGGTGTACCAGCTTCTGTGATTGGCATTGTTGCCCCCTTGCATTTGTTTGCTCAGTTCTGGTATCATACCCGTCATATTGATAAAATGGGTTTTTTAGAAAAAATTATTGTCACCCCTTCACACCATCGTGTTCACCACGCCATCAATCCTGAATATTTAGACAAGAACTATGGGCAAATCTTTATCTTCTGGGATAAATGGTTTGGAACTTTTCAAGAGGAATTACCCCATGTACCAGCTGTCTATGGTATCACCAGACCAGCCAATACTTGGAATCCCATCAAAATCAATTTCATGCACATGACCTTATTAATTAAAGATGCATGGAGGACTAATAATTGGAAAGACAAATTCCGAATCTGGTTGATGCCAACAGGTTGGCGTCCCGCCGATGTGGCTCAAAAATACCCAGTGTTCAAAATTGAAGACGTCTACCATTTTGAAAAATACAATACAACCAATAGCAAAACATTTAGCGTTTGGATCTGGTTTCAATTATTTATGCTGTTGGCACTTGTATCTTATTTGTTTGGCAATATTGCTCAAATTGGCAGCCCTGGGATCTTTTTGTACGGTGCATTTATTTTTCTATTTGTCTATAGTTATACAGAGCAAATGGATCAATCAGCCCATGCTTGGATTTGGGACTTACTGAAAACAGTATTTGGCCTAACCATTTTAGTACAAACAGGCGATTGGTTTGGAACCAGTTCCTTTTTACCAGCTTCAAAATGGATAATTGGCAGCTATCTAATAGTGTCAAGCATTATCTGTTGGTATTTTACAGCAACAGAAACTAAGCATAGCGCAAAAAAGGTTTCCGTATAGTTTCAAAGAGCTTAATAAATTTTATATCTGATACTTGCCATCTACCATGCGTAAGATGCCCAAAGGATTTTCTTCCTGAAGAGCAGCAGGCAATAAATGAGCAGGACAGTTTTGAAAACTAACAGGTCTTACCCATCTTTTAACCGCATTGATGCCCACTGCAGTAAATCTACCATCTGTAGATGCAGGAAATGGCCCACCATGTACCATACTTGGGCAAACTTCAACACCGGTTGGAACACCATTAAACAATACCCTTCCAGCTATATAGGGAGCCATTTGCAATAACCCAAGGTGATTGGCAAAATCTTGATCAGTACCCATTAAGGTAGTAGTGAGTTGTCCTGTGATGGCTTGCCATGCAGTTATTAATTCATTGAGGTCTTTACACTGAACTACTAAGGCAAATGGTCCAAATACTTCCTCCTGTAATAAAGCATCTTGGATAAATACTTCTCCGGAAACAGTGGCTAGGATGGGATTAGCTTGTTGAATGTCAGATGCACTTGTTTGCAAGGTTTTTTGAGAAACACTTGCATGGGCCAAAGCTTTTGCTGATTTGTTTTCATAGGCTACTAAAATGCCTTTGTGTAACATAGTTGCTGGAGCAACAGCATTCATCTCTGCTCCAAGTTGATCAATAAACTCATTCAAACCCTCAGATGCAATTCCTAATAAAATACCTGGATTGGTACAAAACTGACCAACACCCAAATTAATAGACCCAGCATATTGCTTGGCAATACTGCTTGCATTTTTTGACAAAGCATCAGGCAATAATAATACAGGATTAGTACTTCCCATTTCTGAAAAAACAGGAATGGGATTTTTTCTTACAGCAGCATAATCATATAAAGCCCTGCCTCCAGAATAAGATCCAGTAAACCCTACAGCACTTGTATTGGGATCCTGAACCAGGGCTTTGCCTGTTTCAAAAGAATCAGAAGCAGTATGTTGAAATACATGTTCTGGCATTTGACAGAATATTGTGGCTTTTTGAATAGCCCCTGCAACTAACTGAGAGGTTTTCAAATGTGCTGGATGGGCTTTGACTACTACAGGGCATCCTGCAGCCAAAGCACTTGCGGTATCGCCACCGGCAGTGGAATAGGCATAGGGAAAATTACTTGCTCCAAAAACCACTACAGGTCCAATACCCACCAACATTTTTCGAATATCTGGTTTGGGTGGTGTTTTGTCCGCAATGGCATGATCAATTGTTGCTTCTACCCAATGACCATCGCGCAGCATTTGAGCAAACATGCGCAATTGCATGGTTGTTCTTCCTCTTTCTCCGGTCAATCTTGCCAAGGGAAGGTTGGTTTCTTGCATGGTTGTTTGCAATAATTCCTCCCCCAAGGCTTCAATTTCAAAAGCAATTCTATCTAAAAAATCAGCCTTTGAATTATCAGGTATCGCTTGAAATTTAGGGAAAGCCAGTTTGGCATTATTCATCAATAATGCCGTTTCTTGTAAACTAGTTATTGGATACTCTTGATTCATATTAGTTACTTAAATGTAGGTATTCAGGCAATTCAGGTCTAGCAGCAATTCCCTTATCAATCACTGACAAGATACGTGCTCTTTCTTCTCCAGCAAGGATTAGTCTTGGTGCGCGAACCGCTTCCGAGCCAATACCAGCCTGTTGCTCAGCCAACTTAATATACTGTACCAATTTTGCATGAATGTCTAATTCTAACAATGGCATAAACCAGCGATAAATAGCTTTTGCTTCTTCAATATGACCCGCTTTTACCAAACGATAAATGGCTACGGTTTCTCTTGGAAAAGCACAAACCAATCCTGCCACCCAACCATCTCCACCCATCACCAGACATTCCATAGCCAAGGTATCTACCCCACCAAGAATTTTGTAACGGTCTCCAAACCTATTTTTCAAACGCGTAACATTGGTAATATCCCTAGTTGATTCTTTTATGGCTTGAATATTCTTAGTAGCTTCTAAATCTTCAAACATTTCAATGGTTACATCTACTTTGTAATCTACAGGGTTATTGTAAATCATGATGGGCAAATCAGTAGAATCCGCAATGGTTTTAAAATAAGTAACCGTTTCACGATGGTCAGATTTATAACGCATGGGAGGCAAGATCATTAAGCCAGTGGCTCCCCATGCTTTGGCATAAGCAGCTTGTTTCAATGCTTCTTTGGTAGAACCTTCTGCAATATTCAATACCACAGGAACTTTACCCCCTACTTTTTCAACTGCAAATTTTATCAAAGTTTCTTTTTCTGCTGTTTCTAACACACTGGCTTCGCCCAAGGTACCACCCAGAATAATCCCATTTACACCGGCATCCAACTGAGCCTGTAGATTCAATTCAAACAAAGGAAGATCCAATTGGTCATCACTGGTAAACTTTGTTGTCAATGCGGGAAATACCCCTTTCCAATCAATAGCCATAAATGTATTTTTTGTTGATTTAATAATACAAAACTAGCCAAGTTCATCTTGGTTGGATAGACCTGAATTAGTCACTACTAATACTATTTTATCCAGTTATTAATCAATTATTAAAAATATTGATTAATTTAACACCAATGAAAGTAATTCCATTTCAGATTCCTAAAACAGGTAAAGACGCCATTCGCGTGCAGGTAGAGCAAATTAAACATCTCTATAACCACTTGCACCAACACCCCGAGATTCAAGTAACCTTGGTAGTTGCAAGTGAAGGAACATTGGTAGCTGGTGACTATATTGGAAGATTTCAGAAAGATGATATTTATGTCATAGGCTCAAACCAACCCCATGTATTTAGAAATGATCCCATCTATTTCAAGGGTAGAAAAAAAGCAAGTACCATCACCGTTTTTTTTGATGAAACAACCCTTGGTACTGGATTTTGGACTTCTCCTGAATTGGTCAATTTTTTACCTTTTTTTCAAATGAGTCAGGGTGGATTTCAAGTAATTGGCAATAAAGCAACAATTGTAAAAGAGCTACTTTTAGCAATTGCTAACAAAGAGGGGATTGAAAAAATACTGGACTTTGTTAGATTATTACAGGCACTTGCTGGTAAGAAAGATTTAAAGTCTCTTTCTGCCATTACTAGTCAAAGGGCCATCAATGCGGTTGATGGGAGTAGGTTAAATCAGGTTTTGGAATTTAGCTTTAAAGAGAGTCATAGGGCCATTCCTTTAGAAGAAGTGGCCTCCAAAGCCAATATGACCATGACTGCTTTTTGTAAATATTTTAAAACCAGAACTGGAAAAACTTATAGTGCTTTTTTAAATGGGATCAGGGTTAACAATGCTTGTAAAGCCTTATTAGAATCGGATGAACCCATTGCCAATATTGGTTACCAAACTGGGTTTAATAACCTGTCTAATTTCAATAGAATCTTCAAGTCAATTACGGGCACCACTCCAAAAGCCTATAGAACCATCAATTAGGCTTCTACTACCTCTCCTTCTAAATCATAGTCATAAGCCTTGTTAATTTTCACTTGAACAAATTCACCAATGGTTAATTTTTTACTAGCATGCACCACAACTTCATTGTCTACTTCAACTGAATCAAACTCTGTTCTACCCAAATAACGGCCTGCTTCTTTTTTGTCAATTAACACCTTATATACTTGGCCTATTTTTTCTTGGTTCTTTTCATAGGAAATCTCTTGCTGCACTTCCATCACTTCTTGGGCACGCAACTGTTTGGTTTCATCTGGCACGTCATCAACTAAATCATAAGCGCTGGTATTTTCCTCGTGGCTATAATTAAAGATGCCAACCCTATCAAAACGATGTTCTTGTAAAAACTCCTTGAGCTCTTCAATGTCTTCCTCTGTTTCTCCTGGGAAGCCTGCAATCAATGTGGTTCTTAAACAAATACCGGGAACTTTTTCACGAATGGTGCGAATGAGATCCGTCATTTCTTCCCTAGTAATATTACGCTTCATGGCTTTGAGCATATTATTACTTGCGTGTTGCAAAGGCATATCTAGGTATTTGCAAATATTATCGCGCTGAGCCATTACGTCCAAGATCTCTAAAGGAAATTTACTAGGATAAGCATAGTGCAAGCGTATCCATTCCAACCCCTTGATATCGGCCAAAGCATGTAATAATTTGGGCAACTCTCTTTGCTTATAAATATCTAATCCATAATAAGTAAGCTCTTGGGCAATCAACATGATTTCTTTAACCCCTTTTTTCACTAGGGACTCAGCTTCTGCCACCAGGTCTTCAATGGTTCTACTCACGTGTTTACCACGCATCAATGGAATAGCGCAGAATGAACAGGTTCTATTACAACCTTCACTGATTTTTAAATAGGCATAGTGCTTGGGGGTACTCAATAATCTTTCACCCAACAGCTCTGCCTTGTAATCAACATCAAATTGCTTTAGCATCAAGGGCAATTCTAGGGTACCAAACCATGCGTCAACTTCGGGCATTTCTGTTTCTAGATCAGCTCTATATCTTTCACTCAAACAGCCGGTTACATAAACTTTATCCAACTTACCCCTTCTTTTCAATTCCAATTGATCCAAAATGGTATTCACACTCTCTTCCTTAGCTTTATCAATAAATCCACAGGTATTTACCACCACTATATTGTGATCCAATTTTTTGTTCTCGTGTACCACAGAAATATCATTGGCCATTAGTTGACCACTCAATACTTCACTATCTACTAAGTTCTTGCTGCAACCAAGGGTAATGATATTAACCTTGTCTTTTTGTAATGTCTTTGATTTCATAAAGTGGCAAAACTACGAATAAGCAGCCAAGCCACATTCAAGACCTTATTTTTCTAAGAATTCTGCTCTATTCATTCTAAACAGGTTCAAGGTTTTACCATGGGAGTCATAGGTTCCATCTAATTGATAACCATAGTTATAGAGCAGTTTTTCGGATGCAATATTTTCTGGATCCGTTATGGCAAAAAGTGCCATATGTTGGGTTCTTTCAAAAAAAATAGCCGTACCATACTTGACCAATTCGGCACCAAATCCCCTTCCCCAAGCCTGTGGAATTAATCCATAGCCAATATGATAATCAGCTTCTCCGTCTAAATACAATAAAGAAAAGGTACCCACAAAATTGCCTGTTGCTTTTTCAGATACATGCATTCTTCCATAAGGAAACCCTTCTAAATACAGGTCTAGATTCTCTAACAAAAATGCATCACTTTCTTCCCTTGACTTTACTGGTCTAATATATTTAACCACCTGTTCATTCCCATTGAAAGCAAAACAATCATCCCCATCGGATACAACAAACTGTCTTACCAATAATCGTTCTGTTTCAAAGGGTTCCATAAACTATTTATGAATCTCGCTTGAGAAATGGAATTGAATATCTGGGTTATTGGTGATCTCCGTATTTAAAAACCATTCACTTTGTGCCAAATACACAGGATGACCGTCTTTGTCTTCTGCAGAATTCTGTTGTTTAAAACGCAAGAAATCTTCCAATTTCTTTTGGTCCTTGCTGGTTAACCAGCAGGCTTTGTAATAAGGCAGTGTTCTAAATTCACATGCCGCTCCATATTCTTGTAACAAACGGTATTGAATTACTTCAAACTGAAGCTCACCAACACAACCAATGATCTTTTTGTTTCCTCCAAATTGGGTAAATAGCTGTGCTACCCCCTCATCAGTTAGCTGGCTTACTCCTTTTTCTAACTGCTTGGTTTTCATTGGATCTTTATTAACCAACTCCTTAAAAATTTCAGGAGAAAAAGTAGGGATTCCCACAAAATAAAAATCTTCTCCTTCTGTAAGGGTATCTCCAATTTTAAAGTTACCTGTATCAAATAAACCCACTACATCACCAGCAAATGCGTCTTCAATCACATCCTTGCTCCTAGCCATAAAAGAATAGGGATTACTAAAACGCATATCCTTGTCAAGACGCACGTGGTGAAAATATTTGTTGCGTTCAAACTTACCACTACAAACACGCATAAAAGCAATTCTGTCTCGGTGTTTGGGATCAAGATTGGCGTGTATTTTAAATATAAACCCACTGAATTTATCCTCTTCTGCAGCAACCGTTCTAACCGATGTCTCCCTGCTTCTAGGTACTGGAGCAATGCGAATAAACGTATCCAACATTTCTTTTACGCCAAAATTATTCACGGCTGATCCAAAAAATACGGGGGCAATTTTTCCATCCAAATAATCTGCTGCATTGAGTTCACCATATACACCATCAATGAGTTCTACGTCTTCTCTTAATTGTTCCGCATCACGGTCACCAACTTTGGCATCCAATTCTTTGTCTGCCAAATTACTAATGGCAATTACGTCTTCATCGTCAGCCTTGGTACTAGCAGTAAATAAGCGTAGGTTCTTATCATGTAAATTATATACCCCTTTGAATTCCTTTCCACTGTTGATGGGCCAAGTCATAGGATGTAAAGAGATTTTCAATTCGTTTTCAATTTCTTCCAACAAATCAAATCGGCTTTTGCCGTCTCGGTCCATTTTATTGATAAACACAATTACAGGCGTATCACGCATGCGACAAACTTCCATCAGCCTTCTGGTTTGTGCTTCTACCCCATTCACTGAGTCAATCACCAATATAACACTATCCACCGCTGTAAGGGTTCTGTAAGTGTCTTCCGCAAAATCCTTGTGACCAGGTGTATCTAGAAGATTGATAGAAATACCATGGTATTCAAAAGTCATCACAGATGTAGCAACCGAGATACCACGTTGGCGTTCAATTTCCATGAAATCACTGGTAGCGTGCTTTTTTATCTTATTACTCTTTACAGCACCAGCCACTTGAATGGCACCTCCAAATAACAAGAATTTCTCTGTTAAAGTAGTTTTACCAGCATCCGGGTGCGATATAATGGCAAAGGTTTTTCTTCTGCTAATTTCTTTTTCGTATTTCATAACTATTCATTCATCCTTTCTGGCTAACCAAGAACAGGTTCGTTTTCAAGGCCGCAAAGGTAAGACATGACAAGCGTTTTTAATAGCTGATCTGTTGATAGCTTGATTTTCCATTCTCAAAACGCACTATATAGATTTTATCGTATTCGTTATCGCCCAAATTGGGATAATTAGAATTGCCTGTCAATAGATTCACCAAACCAGGTACTGTGTTGGAATGACCTACCACCAAGATAGTTTTCCCTTTCCAAGATTTTAAAAGGGATGCCAAATCGGCCTGTTTACCTGGTTCATAGGTTTGAATCTCAACACCCAATTTGGCAGCAATGGGCATAGCTGTAGAACGGGTTCTGTTATATTTTGTTGAAAATATGGCTTGTATGGGATAAGACTTTAAGACTTCAACCAATTTTTCTGACCTGATTTTACCCGTAGTAGAAAGTGGTGGATCAGCTTGCATGGCGGTAGAACCCGCAACACTAGTGTCTTTTTC
>CAMFKK010000068.1 GCA_945957225.1 uncultured Sphingobacteriia bacterium
TTTACCCCTTGCCTGCGGCGATACGGCAATCACTTGTATATACCCTACAAATGCACCCTTTAATTTAATCAATACAAAACCCATGGGCGTTGCAGCTTCCATGGCAATAAATGCTTGGATTTCATCAGCAGGTTGTTGCATCAAAATCATCCCGTCTTCAAAACTTCTTTTGAGTGAGATCCAAGGTTCAGACTCCGCCATCAAACGAGCACACCACTGCTGTTCTTCAAAGGTAGTGATGAGTTGGATAGAGATGGTTGACATGGCTTATTGATTGGTCAGGGAGCGGAATACAGCCTCCAAAGATTTTCCTCCAGATTGCAGATTGGCTAGGCTATCATTGGCCACCATCTGCCCTTTGTTGATGATGATGACTCTATCACAGATAGCAGTAACTTCTTGTAAAATATGGGAAGAAAACAAGACGGTTTTGTTTTTTCCCTGCGCCTTAATCACGTTTCTAATTTCAATAATCTGGTTGGGATCCAAACCAGAAGTAGGTTCATCCAATACCAATACTTCGGGGTCATGAATCAGCGCTGCAGCAAGCCCTACACGCTGTTTATAGCCTTTTGATAACTGTCCAATTTTTTTGGTAGACTCTGGTGTTAAACCAGTTAATTGTATCACCGATTCAATGGCGGATTTTTTATGTTGAATATTGTGTACCCCCGCTATAAAATCTAAGTATTCGCGCACATACATCTCATGATAAAGGGGATTGGCTTCTGGCAAATAACCAATTTTTTGTTTGGCTGCTATGGGGTCAAGACCAACATCAATCCCGCAAACCTTTGCCTGACCTGCATCTGGGGCCAAATAACCCGTAATCATTTTCATGGTGGTACTCTTGCCTGCACCATTGGGTCCTAGAAATCCAACAATTTCTCCTTTGTTCAAGGTAAAAGATAGATTGTCTACCGCTTTTTGTGCGCCATAATTTTTTTCCAATCCACTGACTTCAATACTCATGCCCTAGGTTTGCGCAAATTTATGCAATGCTCTTTACTTGGTTATAGGAAGATGGTTAAGGCTTTGGTAAATGCCTAGTCCTCTTCAATTTCAGCCGAGCTTTCTGGTAGGTGATCGTATTCACCCTTCCAGGCAAAATAACCAAAGAGCAACATGCCCAAGGCAATGGGAATAAAAACCACAATAAATACACCCCATTGTATATAGGTATCCATCACGGGTTTCTTTGCTACTTCTGCCATGGCCGTGCGTACCAAGTAAACAGCGGCTAGTGGACCTAGTAAGATCCAAATAATGCCCGCATATCTTTTAAGTTGATTCATCTTAGTGATTTGAATATTTTAAAAAAGCAGATTAATCGTTTACATCGGGATCAATCTTGTTATTAATATAAAGTGTTCCAATAACCAAGCATATTGCTGCAATGATAATGGGATAAGCCAGTCCGGCTAATTTGTCATTGGCATAAATAGTGGTTAACAAGGTTGCAATAAAGGGTGTTAATCCACCAAATACCCCGTTTCCAATATGATAAGGAAGGGACATGGATGTGTAGCGAATCTTGGTTGGGAATAGTTCTACCAAGAAAGCTGCAATAGGTCCATAAACCATGGTTACATAAAGAATCATCAAGAATACATAGAAGACCATTTTCCAGTAATCAGTTGTGCCCAATAGTTTCACCACTTTCACATCGGCCTTAACGGTATGCATCACAGGATCTCCATAAAGCGTGTCTTTCTTGGTTTCTGAAATACTCATACCATCGGCATAGAATACCTTATTGGTAATGGTTCTAAGGGTATCTTTTCCGTTGGGCAATTGCACCAAATTAGAATTGATGATTTTTTTGTCTACCAACTCAACCTTGCCTTCATTGCTAGAGAGGTTCAATAATTGTTTGAATAAAAATTGATAACTAACAATGGCCAAGAACATCCCAGTAAGCATGATCCATTTTCTACCTACTCGGTCACTCCATGCACCAAAGACCACAAAGAATGGCGTGCCCAATAAAATGGCCCAAATGAGAATGGTACGTGACTGGTCAAAATCAATTTTACATACATTCTCTATAAAAGACTGCGCATAGAATTGACCAGTGTACCAAACTACACCCTGACCCATGGTAGCGCCAAATAAAGCCAACAAGACCATTTTCAAATTGGTCTTGTGTCCAAAACTTTCTTTGAGTGGATTTACAGAAACCTTGCCCTCTGATTTGAGTTTTTCAAACAAAGGAGATTCATTCATCTTCATCCTTATATAAATAGAAACAAAGACCAAGATAATAGACACCAAGAATGGTACCCTCCAGCCCCAGTCATTGAATTTGGCAATAGACTTAGCAGCATCAGCATCTAAACTATGACGGGTAATTAAGATCACACCCAAGGAAATAAATAAACCAAGTGTAGCTGTGGTTTGAATCCAGGAAGTAAAATAACCCCTTCTATTGGCCGGTGCGTGTTCAGCCACATAGGTTGCGGCTCCGCCGTATTCCCCACCCAGTGCCAGACCTTGCAACAAACGCAGGAGCAAGACCAAGAGCGGTGCAAAAAAACCAATGCTTTCATAGTTGGGAATACAACCAATCAAGAAGGTAGAACCTCCCATCAAGACTAGGGTTAACAAAAATGTGTGTTTACGTCCTATTAAATCGCCCAAGCGGCCAAAAAATAATGCCCCAAAAGGTCTTACTATAAATCCTGCTGCAAATGTTGCAAGGGTTGAGAGCAATGCTGCTGTGGGATTGGTTTTGGGAAAAAATTGATTGGCCAATACAGTAGCTAATGAGCCAAAAATGTAGAAGTCATACCATTCAATTAGGGTGCCCAAAGAAGAGGCCCCAATAATCTTCCAAATGCTTTTAGTTTCTTTCATGTGGGTTGCTTGTGCAGAAATTGGTTCTTGAATTAGGTTGAAACTTACATGATTCCAACGGTTTTACCAAGCAAAGGATATCCGTATATTTACAATCCTAACATTTGCTATCAAAAAAACTGGATCATGCCTTATCCTTATCAGATCAAATCTTACGATCAGTACAAAGCCGATTACAAAAAAAGTATTGAAGACCCTGCGGGATTCTGGGGAGAAATTGCCGAGAATTTTACATGGCGCAAAAAATGGGACGAGGTACTCAATTGGAATTTTACCGAACCCAAAGTGGAATGGTTCAAAGGTGGTAAATTAAATATCACCGAGAACTGCTTAGACAGGCATTTAGAAAAACATGGAGACATGCCTGCCATGATTTGGGAGCCCAATGACCCCGAAGAACACCATCGAATTATAACTTATAAAAAACTTTACGAAAAAGTTTGTCAGTTCTCGCATGTACTCAAAAACAATGGGGTAAAAAAAGGAGATCGTGTTTGTATTTATATGGGTATGATTCCCGAGCTGGCCATTGCTGTGCTTGCTTGTGCCCGTGTAGGAGCCATTCATAGTGTGGTGTTTGGTGGATTCTCTGCACAAAGTATTGCTGACCGTTTGTATGATGCGCAAGCCGAATATATTGTTACCTGCGATGGTGCATTCAGAGGCGCCAAAGACATTCCATTAAAGTCTGTGATTGACGATGCTTTGATTGGAAATAGAACCGTTAAAAAAGTCATTGTCTGCACCAGAACCAGAACACCTGTTTCTATGATCAAGGGTCGCGACCTTTGGTGGGAAGACGAAATTAAAAAAGTAGAGACCATGGGTTTGCACGATTTTCCTGCAGAGGAAATGGATGCGGAAGATCCACTCTTCATTTTATATACATCGGGGTCAACAGGCAAGCCAAAAGGTGTGGTTCATACCTGCGGTGGATATATGGTTTACACCAATTATACTTTTGTCAACGTATTCCAATATCAGCCCGGAGATATTCATTTCTGTACCGCCGATATTGGTTGGATTACGGGTCATAGCTATATTGTTTACGGCCCATTGAGTGCAGGTGCTACCACCCTACTATTTGAAGGCGTACCTACTTTCCCAGACGCCAGTAGGTTCTGGGATATTGTAGACAAATTCAAAGTGAATATTTTGTATACGGCACCAACAGCCATTCGCAGCCTCATGGGCTATGGCCTAGGACCCTTACAAGGCAAGCATTTGAATAGTTTGAAAGTATTGGGCACGGTGGGTGAGCCCATTAATGAAGAAGCATGGCATTGGTATAGCGAGCACGTAGGTAAGAACAATTGCCCGGTAGTGGATACTTGGTGGCAAACAGAAACTGGCGGTACTTTAATCAGTAATATGGCGGGGATAACCCCTGCTGTTCCAAGTTGGGCCACCCTACCCATGCCAGGATTAGAAATGGTCTTGGTTGACGAGAAGGGTCAAGAAATTATTCAAGAAGGAGAAGAAACTATTTCAGGAAATCTTTGCATCAAGGGTCCATGGCCTGGGATTCTAAGGACCACTTATGGTGATCATGAAAGATGCCGCACCAATTATTTTGCAACTTATCCAGGTATGTATTTCACTGGTGATGGTGCACTAAAAGATAAGAACGGATTCTTTAGAATTACCGGAAGGGTGGATGATGTATTGAACGTGAGCGGTCACCGGATTGGCACAGCCGAATTAGAGAATGCCATTAATATGCACAGTGGTGTGGTAGAAAGTGCGGTGGTTGGCTATCCGCACGATATCAAGGGTCAGGGTATTTATGCTTTTGTGATCTACCAAGGTTCACACGGACAGGATACCCATGGAACTGCTGAAATGATTAGAAAGGATTTGAACCAAACCATTACCCGTATCATTGGCGCCATTGCCAAACCGGATAAGATTCAGTTTGTCAGTGGTCTACCTAAAACCCGCAGTGGTAAAATCATGCGAAGAATTTTGCGCAAGATTGCCGAGGGCGATTTGGACAATGTAGGAGATATCTCTACCCTACTTGACCCAACCGTAGTGGAAGAAATTAAACGCGGAAAACTTTAACCATCATCCCCTCCTGGGAGGGGTGGCCGCAGGCCGGGGTGGGTTTTAATATTATTTTGCTTGATCCCCGGGCTCTACAGGCTCGGGGATTTTTGGATCCCTTAACTGCACTGGTCTGCGTTTCACGCGCTCCTTCATGTTCATGATTTCTACCACAAAGCTGAAAGCCATGGCAAAATAGATATAGTTCTTGAGCTGCAAATCGTGCGCGCGCTCACTATCCCAACCTTCAATCAATAGTACCAGACCAATCATGACCAAGAAAGAAAGGGCCAACATTTTTAAGGTAGGGTGCTTGTGAATAAATGCAGAAATAAAGGGGCTGAAAAGAAACATCACAATCATGGCTATGACCACAGCCGCAATCATTACTTCAACGTGTTTGGCCGTTCCCCCAGCGGTGATGATACTATCAAAACTAAAGACCATATCAATCAGCATAATCTGAACAACGGCATTTCCAAAACTGAGTGGTTTGGTATTAATGTCCGCTTCTATATCTGCATCACCCTCAAGCTTGTGGTGAATTTCTTTTACCGTTTTATAGATCAAGAAAATACCACCAGCAATCATCACCAGACTAGCCAAATCAAAGGGCTTTTCCATAATGGTAAACAAGGGTTTACCTTTTTGAGAAATGAGCCAACTAAGCCCAAATAGCAAAATGGAACGCATCAGGATACCAGTAATCATCCAAGCCAGTCTACCTTTTTTCTGGTCTTTTTTGGGAAGCCTATTTAAGATAATGGATACAAAAATCACATTATCAATTCCTAGAACTACTTCCAGAACTACCAATACCAAAAAACTGATTAGACTCTCAACGGTTAATAAATGCTCCATACTTGCAATTTGTGCAAATATAAGGAGCAGAAAATAACTGACTTAAACGCGCATCAAATCAAGGGGTTTGCCATTCCAATCAGGAAATAAACCCTTGCTATTTTTTAATTGTAAATGAGACTGTGCCACATTGCTAAAAACAGCCCTAAAATCAGTAGAGAGGGGCAGATCTCGTTTGTCTTCTAGGTCTTCCTTGGCTAATGATTTAATATTTTGATAGACTTTTCCACCCTGTACGTCATTACCCAAGACAAATAAGCAACTAGCCCTTCCATGGTCGGTACCACCGGTTCCATTTTGGTGGGCGGTTCTGCCAAATTCTGTCATAGTCATCACGGTTACCTCATCTTGATAAGCATTTAGGTCTTTCCAGAAAGCGGCAATAGAATCACTAAAGTCTTTTAGGTTACGGGCAAAAGCACCATTGGTAGTACCTTGGTTTACGTGCGTATCCCAGCCACCAGACTCAGCAAATGCCAATTCCAAACCCACTTGCATTTTGATCAATACCGCAATTTGCTTTAGTGAATTACCCAATGCAGTTTGCGGATAAACCACGTCTTTGGCGGGTTGGTAATTTTTGATCTCATTTACGTTGAGCATTTTCATAGCATCAAAACTCTCTTTACCTGTTTTATTCAAGAGACTACTAGAAGTTTGGTCATAGAGGTCTTCAAAAGATTTAGACACGGTTTTACCACCCATGGGATTATTCCGCATTTGAATAGCAAAATCTTGCAGATTACTAATGGCCAATGCTTCATTGTCGCCATAAAAACTACGGGGCAATGCATTGGTTAAACTAACCGCTCTAAAAGGCGTAGCATCATGACCCATTAAACCAGCAACCCTATTCAACCAACCACTGGCTGTGCCTTTGTTAAATGGGGTTCCAGCTTCCATATAATCTTGCGCGTCAAAATGGCTACGTGTAGTATTGGGGCTACCCACACCGTGTACTATGGCCATGCGTTTTTCTCCATAATAGGGTTGCAATGCAGCCATAGCTGGATGCAAACCAAAATGGTCATCTAGATTAAACAAAGCGCCTTCTTTTTCTAAAGGACTCATGTATAAGCCAGGACGCAAAATTTTTAAATTAGGATCTGCAAAAGGGCTGACAGCCATTAAACCATCCATAGCACCACGCTGAAAAATACAGACTAGGACCTTATTTTTCTTGTAAGGTTGTAGGATCTTTTGGCCGCTAGCGGCCGATGCTATAAAGTTGGGTAAACCACCAAAACCGGTAGCAAACAGCGCCAATGCGCCAGACTTCATAAATGCTCTGCGATGTATCATAGAATCAGTTTATTTTCTTTGAAATTCAGGTGAACCAATAATTACTCCAGCCACTTGTGATACCGTGTTATTATTGCCATTTTGATAAGCCATGGTAAATGGTCTGTCTTTACGACTCATGGCATTGCGGTCATTTTTTTGTTGCTGCCTGTTGTTCAAATTCTTGTTATTGTTCATTGCAGCTGATTCATCCATTGTGAACTCACCAGGATGTTTGGCAGATGCTGCTTCAATTTTATCGGCTACCGATTTATCAGCCAACATAGCCGATAGTCTTTTTATATTTTCTTCCTGATTTCTTTCTGGCAAGAGCAATAAGCTATAGGTTTTTAAAGCTGCTTCCGCACTTTCTGGTTCATGATTTTGATTCAATGCCAATAGATTTACATTAACCCCGGGGATTTTACCGGTTGCAAATGCCAGTCCAAAATTCATTCTATTTAATAGGGAACCAGTATTGATCCAGAAACTGGCTTTATCAGGAAAACCTGTTGGAGCCTGATAAAAATAAAATCTTTGACCCATTCTACTACACCAATTAAACACCTGAAAAGGTTGTTTTAAATCTGCATTGGTAGATCGTACGGCACTGATCACTAATTCAAAGGGAGATTTAATTTTTTCACGCAAAGCATCGGTTTGCCAAAACTCTACGCTCTCAACCATGGTAATCAAGACTTCTTTGATATTGCCTTCTGACTTTAAAAATTTATCAGCCATTTTTTGTACAAGCGCTTCAGATGGTTGATCACTTACAAAACGGGTAGCCAATTTTTTAGAAATAAATCTTGCTGTTGCTTTTTGACGGCTTAACATGTCTAATACATCCATTCCTTCTTGGTAGCCCAATTTTCCGTCAAATGTTTTACCCAAAATTATTTTCTCTCCTTCATCGTGTTTGTCTGCACGGAACAGAAAATCGTTCTCCAAGACAAAACCTCTTTTCTGCATTTGCTCAATATTGGATTTATCCAAGAGTCTTTTTCCTGGCCCATCGTCTAGCAAGGGTTTTACGGCCCAACCCGTTAAAGCTCTTGCCACTTCAGTAACGTCTTTTTGAGTATAACCACCATCTACCCCAAGGGTATGCAGTTCCATGACTTCTCTTGCAAAGTTTTCATTTAAACCTTGTACGCGTTTGGCATTGACTACTTGCTGGGCAATGGCATTGTTCATCATAGAACTATCGGCCATTCGAGCTTCCAATGCCCTATTTACATTTTTCTGTTGTTGTAACCTTCTTGGATTTTTTGCAAGTGCGTTATTATCAGAAACACTTGAAGCATTGTCCAAATATTCTAACATAGCTGGGTGTTTGGCTGTAGCCACCAACATGTCTTTGAAAGATCCGGTTACATAGGGCCGAATGGCATCCCGCTCATAGGTTAAAATAAATTGTTGGCATTGTGGTTTGGTAAGAGAAACATTAAAATGGTTGAACCAAAAATCAGTTAATACTTCATGTAGCTGATTATTTCCATAAGCCGCACGAATAATTTTCTGGTTAATCAATTGGGTTTGCAATTCCACAAATGGCTTCAATCCTTGGCTCACCATCAATTGTCTTATCTGTTCTCTATATTCTGGCTTGTCCTGACCTTTTACAGAATCCCTTACCACCAATTTATTCTTTACTGCCAGACGCAAAACCTGTCCAGGTGTTAAATAAGTATTGGCAATGGTTTCATTACTGAGTTGAAGGGTATTCAGCGGTTTTAGTCTTTCATTAGCCGCATTGTCTTCTAAACCACCTTCTAATTGTTGTTCCAACCAAGCTTCTAAACCCATTTCTGCCACTGCATCCACTTCTCCAGGTCTGGCACCAAAACTAAAACGGCTCAACAAATGGGCCGCTGCTTGACGGGTATTGAGTCCCGCTTTTTTGTAAGGCATTTTGATCTTGGCATGATAACCCTGATTTGCTTGCGTAAAGGCAAAGAGT
>CAMFKK010000069.1 GCA_945957225.1 uncultured Sphingobacteriia bacterium
CGAGATAGGCTCCGGTCTCGTGGGCTCGGAGATGTGTATAAGAGACAGGAGGTTTACTGTCAAATTTTCCAAGGGTGTAGTCTTTACACCTAGTTCAAAATGCTGTACATATTCAGGCTTGATCACGGCCAAATCTGTTGCAGCGGTATTATCTGGATTATTTGGCAACCCTGCAACATTCACACCAACTGGTTTGAAACTGGTAGAATAAGTGGCAAATGCATTGATTTTCTTGGTAGGTCTATAGGAAAGGGTTAGGTGATAAGTCAGGTTGTTTTCATCGGCATTGGCTTCATATGACTGACTGGTATACACTAAATTTTTTAAAGCAATTAATGCGGGATCAGTAGTTTGTAATCCACCTGCAGCTACGCGATTATAAGCCACTTCTTTTTTGTCAAAATTAAATCTAAGGCCGGGTTGCACATGGATTCCCTTGGCAATTTCCCAATCAATATTGGTAAAAGCTGCTGCACTCAATGACTTAATGGAAGCTTTGGTATTAATTCCATAACCATCCAACAAGCCGGGTGTTTGCCATAAGGCACTGGTAGTACTTTGTACAAATCGCCATTGGTCTTTTCCGGATACTTCACTACCATCAATTTTCACTTCTTGACTCAAAGCAAATAAACCAAAAACTGCATTGACGTTAGAAGCCAGTTCACCTGAATACCTAAACTCTTGAGACCATTGCTGGTGTTTTGCCGGATTCTGTGATTTTGCCAATGCTTGCAAGCCTGTAAAATCACGGTCATTGGAGGGACCCCAATTCCAATATCGCCATGCTGATGTTGAAGTAAATGTACCCGAACCAATTTTTGAATCTACATTAATAGATGCACCACCAAAATCATTATCAGAATTCCATGGCGTATCATGGTCAATCAATCTGTCAAAAGCATTTTCGCTTGGTAGTTGATACTTGAGGTCCGCAATTATAGCAGCAAACTGTCTGTATGCGGCGCGTTTGGTTGGCACTACTCCTGCAACAATTTGTGCATATCCATCTGGTTTTTGACTAGAAGCATCTGCAGAAAAATTGATATTGTTATTTTCTGAAACCTTGTATAGCAACTGTCCATGAAAGCCTTGGTTATTTAAATCATTGGTCTTTTTATTGGTACGAATATTCTCAACAGTTCCATCTCTTTGTGTACCTGAAAAGGATAATCGTCCGGCCAATCGCTTATTCAAAGCACCTGTAATAGAACTCTTGGCTTGTATATAGCCATAGTTACCATAACTCAATTCAAAATTTGCCCCAGATTTAAAATTGGGTTTCTTTGTTGTAATATTCAAAGCACCTGCTGTAGTGTTTTTTCCAAACAAAGTACCCTGTGGACCGCGCAATACTTCTATGCGTTCAATATCTATAAAATCAAGGGTGGCAGCAGCTGGCCTGGCATAATAAACACCGTCAACATAAAACCCAACACCCTGGTCAAGACCATCATTGGTTAAGCCAAATGGCGATCCCAAACCACGGATATTGATTCCCGTATTTCTGGGATTGGAGGTATACAATTGTACTGAGGGTACAAATTCCTTAACCCTGTTTACATTGAATGCCCCTGCGTCTTCCACTTTTGATCCACTGATTACAGAAATGGAAATTGGAACATCTTGCAAGACTTCTCTACGTCTGCGCGATGTAACGATGATGGTATCACGTTGATACAAGACGTCTAATTGAAAAAGGATATTATTCTCAGCACTGGTTTTAATTTGTCTTTCTTGTCTTTCAAAACCAATATAAGTAACCACTATGGTAAATGGGAATTTGTCAATCTTTGAAAAATGAAAATTACCTGCACTATCCGTAACCGTACTCAGGTTACTTCCTTTAATACTTACATTGGCATAGGGAATTGCTGACTTGTTTCCACTAACAACTTTTCCGGAAAATTGGGATATGCCTATTAATGGCAAGAATATGCTAAAAAAAATTATTACAGACTTCATAAAATTCGATGAATTATAGTCTATTTATTTAATAGACTAATAAAGTAAAAAAATATTGGTTAACCGTTACAGCGAATGATTAGCAAATAAGACAGCAACAACAACAGCATAGATGGGATGAAAAGCTGTTTTTTCTAAACTCCTTTGATAGATGATTTGGTTTCATGTGTTCACTGGATATTGTTTTGCAAAAATATGGCTCCGTTATTAGTCTACCTAATTTATGTACTATTATTTTGTCAATATTCAAGTTGTGCCAACCATTGCTTGGCATGTCTTGCTGCATAGGATATAATGGCATCGGCCCCTGCCCTTTTTAAAGAGGTCCAAACCTCTATATGAGCTTTACTACGATCAACCAATTGTTTTTCTGCCAATAGTTCTATAGCCTGGTATTCTCCACTAACATGGTAAGCCACAAGTGGATATTTGGTTTCCTGTTTAATGGTTTGAATCATATCTAAATAAGGTAGCGCAGGTTTCACCATCACCAAATCTGCCCCTTCTTCAATATCCCTAATGGTAGACAACAATCCATCCTGCGCATTATTGGCAGAGAACTGATAGGTCTTCCTGTCTTTTAAAACTAGGTTATTGCCCGGGCTTGACTTACAGGCATCCCTAAATGGGCCATAAAACTGTGAGCTAAATTTGGCAGAATAACTTAGGATGGCAATTTGATCATACCCATTTTCATCCAGTTTTTTTCTAATAGCAGCTATTCGTCCATCCATCATATCACTTGGAGCAATACAATCAGCCCCCGCTTTTGCCAATGCCAATGCATAGTCAGCAAGCACGCTGACTGATTCATGGTTTAATACACTTGTTTCCGCTTGATTAAGGATTCCACAATGACCATGCTGGGTATACGCACATAAACAGGTATCTGCTGCAATCCAAACCTGATTGCCAAATTGACGCTTAATGGCCTGGATAGCTTTGACTACAAAACTAAAATCAAAATCATGGTTAGATTTTGCTAGTGGTACAGGGAAAACTAAGAATTTACTAATTCCTTGCGCAAGATCCAATGCTATTTGTTCTAAGACGGATTCAATGGAATCAGCTGCCATTTCATGAAGTGAAGTCATGGGTGTTCTTAGTTGCACTGATTCGTCCACAAAAAGCGGTTGAATAAAATCACGATGGTCTACATATACATTTGCTACCAGTGATCTGATATGCGCATTCGCCCTTATACGCCTTCTGTTACTTGTATAGTTTTTCTCCATGATTGAAATGCTTTGATGGTAGGAAATATCAGTGGGTTCAAACCCAATCCAATTAATCGGTCTGCCGTTTTTCCAGAAGGGCAGGCGTGAATGGCGCCTTGTTTTGTATAATTAGAACCTACTAACCATTGTTGATAGCTTGACCAAAATACCAAGTCCGCTTTAGAAATGGCTTCTATCAGTTGACTATCTATATTGGGATGCAAACAATAAGTAGCAACTGCATGCCATCCTTCAGACAACCATCCAACCACACTGTTTTGATTGGTGAGAATACAACATTCAGACTTATCAACTTTAACTAGCGGACTATCAAAAACGGGTAAAAGGGAATCCAAACCCAATCCATCAGCAGAACCTTCTACCCAAATCCCTTTTTGGGCCAATCCCAACCAAGTTCTGGTTCCTGCTGCCCATACTTTTTTCTTATGACATTGCTTAATTAATTCAGTAGAATGAACGGATTTTTGAGATGCCACAAAAATAGTTGTTGCGGTAGCAGGTAATTTTGAACCATCCAAATTGGTCTCTGTGTAAAAAGAGCGCATATGATCTGTTCCACTAAAAAGGGCAATACTAACAGGGTCTAATTGAACTGGCTGTTGCCATTCTGTAAAGGGGGCTAATTGTTGGTCCAAGCCAGATGCGTAGGTAAAAGAGCAGTGTGGCAGATTTTTGTGAAAAACACCAAATGGTCTGGAACAACCATAACCATACTTTTCAGCATAGATTCTTTCTGCACGCACCGCCTCGGTATTTTCAATATCAGCAATTTTATTCAAGATAGCAATTGCATCAAGGTTATCAGGATTGGTCTCAACAACAATAGCACCTTGTCCAGCAGCAGGAGGACATTCAAATAAAGGCAAAAACATTTTCCGTTTATTACGTAAATGTTCTTCTATGGTTATCCTAGATGGTTCGTAGTTCAATAGTCTATTTAGACCTGCTGAAGCAAGGATGATGCCATCATACTCTTCTAAAGCCGATAATTTGCGCAATCTTACATCAACATTGCCCCGGATTGGCTTTGCAATGACTTGCACTGGATGGCTACTTAATTGCGGCAATGCTTTCTGCAAAAAATCCGTTGCCATTAGGGTTCTTCTTGGGGAAGAAGTTCCAATCACAATTGGTTTTCCTGCAGCCAATTTTTCTAGAATATGATCATTAAATATTGCTATATCTCTTATATCATTTCTGT
The DNA here is from genome assembly GCA_945957225.1 of uncultured Sphingobacteriia bacterium. GTDB lineage: Bacteria > Bacteroidota > Bacteroidia > Chitinophagales > Chitinophagaceae > Sediminibacterium. The sequence goes on from CAMFKK010000069.1 coordinate 4,405, forward strand.
CGATGATGGTATAATAACTGTTTTCAAAAAAACTATCACCGCTTACATCCTTCATACTATGAACAGCAAAATCAGCTTTCCCATTTCTTAGGTCATCTTGAATCTCTGCAGTAAAAAAATCCTTACCCTCCACCAAATGCAGGGGAGTGCTTTGTTCTCTATCACCCTTGGTTTCTTTGATGATGGGCTTTAATTCAATGTCTGGGAAATATGTTTTAACTTTTTGGCAAAATAAAGCCACCTGCGCCATAGATAACCAAGACCCCCTACAAACTATCTGAAACTCTTTTCTCATTGGGCATTTGATTTAGCGCAAACTTTAATTTCCTGAGCAGGATAAAGGGATAATGCTACTGCTAATGCATCTGCTAATTGCTCCATTTCATTAATGCCATGTTTGGTAGTAATAGTTACTCTAAGACAAGCTTCACCCTTTGCTACAGTAGGATAATTGATGGGCTGTAAATAAATACCCAATTGGTATAACAAATAGTCCGCAATTTGCTTACAACGCAATTCATCACCAATTAATATGGGTGTAATATGGGTAGGATTGTCAATGAAAGGAATTTGCCTAAACAATAGGAATTCTCTTAACCTACTAACTTGATTAAAATAATCAGTTCTGATTTTGTTAGAATGCATCAGTATTTCAATACTCTTGGCTGCAGCAGCACAAATAGCCGGTGGCAGAGAAGTAGTGAAAATAAATCCTGAACCAAAACTCCTAATGGCGTCTATTAAAATAGCTGAACCTGCAATATACCCACCTAAAACACCAAAACCTTTTGCCAAAGTGCCATTGATCAAATCAATGCCCTCCTTTAATCCCAATTGTTCTGAAATTCCCCCTCCGGTATTTCCATATAAGCCAACTGCATGAACCTCGTCTAAATAGGTTAATGCATGGTATTGCTTAGCTAAGAGAACCATTTCTTCCATAGGTGCAATACTTCCACTCATGGAGTAGACGGATTCAAAAACCAAAATTTTGGGTTGGTCAATGGGTATTGATTGCAATATTGCTTCCAATGCTACTAAGTCATTGTGGGGGAAAACTATTTTTTCATTTCCACTAGCTTTAATTCCTTCAATGATAGAAGCATGGTTGTCCTGATCCGATATAAAGACGGCATTGGGCATCAATTTACCTAGGGTTGCTAGCGCTGTTAGATTGGCTAAATAGGCACTTCCAAAAACCAGGGATTTTTCTTTTGCGTGCAATGCGGCCAACAAATTTTCAAGGCTTCTGTGAAAATTGGTGGTTCCAGATATATTCCTGGTACCGCCACTTCCAGTTCCACTTCTATGGGTTACAAAACTCAACCTGCTAATGACTTCTTCATGAACACTCATGGCCAGATAATCATTGCTGCACCAATTCACAGCCTTGCGCTTAACACCACTCGCGTCTTCAAAATAAAAATGCGGAAAATGTTGTGCCGACTTATTTACATCAAGAAAATAACGATAAGTCCCTTTCTCTTTTAGTTGGTCTAATTTGTCTGATAATATTTGCTGATAATTGATCATGCTGTAACCCAATTTTTACGGATAGCAAAATCTCCAAAAGTCTCAGTACTGGTTCTTTCGGCAGCATATTGTTGAAACAATCCATCTAGTGTTTCAAGTATGGCTGCTTCTTCTAAATTTTCTTGATAAATTTTATTTAAGCGAGCCCCCTGCCTATCACCACCCAAGTGTAGATTGTATTTTCCAGTTGCAGTACCTACAAAGCCAATTTCAGCCACATAGGGTCTGGCACAACCATTGGGGCAGCCGGTCATCCTAATCACAATAGCGTCATTGTCCAATTGGTATTTTGTCAAAATGGGTTCGATCTTTGAAATCAAAGAAGGCAAATAACGTTGTGCTTCTGCCAAAGCCAATGGACAGGTAGGTAAGGCTACACAGGCCATGGAATTCTTACGAATAGCAGAACTAGCTTCTGTATGTTGGATAATCCCAAATTTTTCTAGAATAGTACTGATTGCCGCTTTATTTTCTGAGCTGATATCGCTTAGAATTAAATTTTGAGAGCAGGTAAATCGGAAATTGGCAAATCCGGTTAGGGCAATTTCACGCATAGCGGTTTTAAGAGGCAGGTGTTCCTCATCCAATACCCTTCCGTTTTCAACAAGTACTGTATAGTACCATAAGCCTTGCTGATTTTGTTGCCAACCAAAATGGTCAACACGTTTGGTAAACTGCACAGGTTTGGCTGGTTCCAACTCAAATCCAATCCTTCTTTCCAATTCTTCTTTGAACCATTCAACCCCCAATTGGTCTACCGTGTATTTTAACCTTGACATTTTTCTGTCTGAACGGTTCCCATAGTCTCTTTGTATGGTTAACACTTCATACACTGCTTTGAGTGTTTTTTCTTCACCTGCGGCAAATCCAATGACGGTACCCAAACGGGCATAGGTATCTGGATTGCCATGTGTAGTAGCCAATCCACCACCAATGGCTATATTAAAGCCTATCAATTCTCCCTGCTCAATGATGGCAATCAATCCTATATCATTGGCAAATACGTCTACATCATTATTGGGTGGAATAGCAATGGCTATTTTGAATTTTCTTGGCAAATAACGGTCTTGGTACAAAGGATCTTCCTCTTCTTTTCTATCCAATATTTTTTCTTCATCCAACCAAATTTCATAATAAGCCTTGGTCTTGGGCATCAACAATTCACTAATCTTGTCTGCATAAGCAAAGACTTTTGCATGAATGGGAGATTCATTTGGATGAGAGCTGCAAAGTACGTTCCTATTGATATCTCCACAGGTTGCAATAGAATCCAATTTGGCTGCATTAAAAGCCTGAATGGTTGGTTTAATATGGCTTTTGATCAAGCCATGCAATTGCAGGGTTTGCCTACTGGTAATTTTAATCACACCAGTGGCATGTTCTCCAGCAATCTCATGAGTTGCCAACCATTGCGCTGGTGTTACAAAGCCACCAGGAAGGCGCAAACGAATCATAAAGGAATACAACCTGTCTAATTTTTTAGCCGCACGCTCTTCCCTCCTGTCTCGGTCATCTTGTTGGTACATACCATGAAACTTTATCAGGGCTTGGTCATCTTCACGAATAGCCCCTGTAAGCTGGTCTCCCAAACTTTCTTGGATGGTTCCACGCAAACCACGACTTGCAGTTTTAATGCCTTCAATAACGGATAATTTTTTTGTTGCTGACATGCTATTTTGATAAGCTTTAATAAAATGGATTAATACACGTCTTTGTGATAACGGTGCTGGTCTTTTAGTTCATTGAAATAGGCCTTGGCAGCATCCTCGCTTTTGTTGCCATGGGTTTGTATAACTTCTATCAATGCATTTTCAACATCCATACTCATGGGGTCTTTTTTGCCGCAGATATATACATAAGCCCCACCTAAAAGCCATTGATACAATTCCGCGCCTTGTTCTTTGATTCGGTGTTGCACATAGATTTTTTCTTTTTGATCCCTGGAAAAAGCAAGGTCCACCTTATTCAATACCCCAGTTGCATACCAATTTTGAATTTCTGTTTGGTATAAGAAATCTGAGTCAAAATGTTGCTCCCCAAAAAACAGCCAATTTCTTCCACTGGCACCAAGGGATTCACGTTCTAACAAGAACCCTCTGAATGCCGCAATGCCTGTTCCGGGGCCAATCATAATGATATCCTTATCAGTTTCGGGTAATTTAAAGCGCTTGTTTTTTTGAACAAAAAAGGACAATTGATCACCCACTTGGTGTTTGCTCAAAAAGTCAGAACAAAGGCCAAATTTCTTTTCAGTACCATCCCAAAACACGTCTCTTGCCACTGTTATATGCACTTCTTCACCCTGTGCTGCGGGAGAAGAAGAAACGGTATACAACCTGGGTGACTGTGGAATTAATACATTCAGTATATTTTGAAGTATTTCCTTTGATTGGATCTGATATTTTTCAACCAACCCTAACAAATCTAGATGACTGCCTTTTAGGTCCTGACCAATAATGGCAGCAATCCTTTCCAATACTTTTTCAGAGAGGTTGGTTATATTGAGTTTGGTACTTAATAATTCATTCAAGGCAGTGGACACTGATTTATAAGAAAATGCTGTTGCCCCATCTATTCCTGTTAATTTCAAAATAGCCGCCACTTGCTGTGGATCATTTTTAGGAACAATACCAATGGAATCACCTGACTCATAAGAAAGTCCTTCTGCTGCAATTTCAATATGCCAGGTTTCTTTTTTTGAACCACGATCATTCAAATTAAAATGTGTTAGAATTTCTCCCTGATAAATGGTTTTTCCGGCAGGCTTGTTGACCGATTTGGCGCTCTTTTCGGTTGGCAATGCCTTTACCGTATTGGCAACTTGATCATTTTCCAATACCCGATTTAGCACTTGGTCAAACCATTGTTCTGCAACTGATTGATAATCCAAATCACATTTCTGAATGGGAACAATTCTTGTGCCGCCCAATTGTTGCAATTGGTTGTCTATGACTTCACCTGCCTTGCAAAACAAGGGGTAGGAACTATCGCCAAGGGCAAGTACACTATATTTTAG
>CAMFKK010000070.1 GCA_945957225.1 uncultured Sphingobacteriia bacterium
ATTAATTGTTTGGAATTTGGTTTTAACATCAGCATCCAATTTTACGGATTCACCGGAGCGCGCAATACGTAAGAGGGTATTATAATCTTCAATACCCAAGACCATGTCTAAAAAATTATCCGGATCTGTGGCTTTGTAGGCACCACCGCCTTGGGCAAAAATGGTTCCATCATGACTGCGAATTCCGGTACTTAGGATTGCTACTGCCCCTTCTTTTTTAGCCAGATCTTTTAATTGGTTCAATACTCTTTGCGCACCTCCAAATCCTCCAGCACGTTGAGTGGCCATTCTTCTAGCTGTAGCTGTATCCATAGGTGGTTGTGGTTTTGCTGCAGCCATTTTAGCCAAGTCTTCATCTGTATATCTAAAGGCATCTGCCTTAAAACTATGGACATAAGGATCCAACTTATCAATTATGATAATTTTTCCACGCAGCTTGCCCTTGTAGGCCATTAAGGAGGCGGAATCTGTTATGGTAACCAATAGTAAACTGGCTGATTTAGCACCACTGGTGCCACTGGTCCAAGTTTTGGGATAGGCCAAAAAAGGCTTATAATAAGGGGCCGTCATAGCCAAATAAGATTTTTCCAATTCCCAACCTTTACCAAATTCGCCCCAGGCATCTAATGTGGCATTGGAAAGCCCCCAACCACTCAAAGTTTCTTTGGCATAATTGGCAGCTTTTAGATAACCAGGAGAATTGGTCAATCTATTGCCATTTAAATCAGTCAAATGGAGGGCAATATCCATTACTTTACTATGTTGTAAGCCTTCTTCTTTGATTTTTTGCATCATAGCCAGGTCAACTTTCTCTTCCTGTGCCAAAGAAAAAATGGGGGATAGGCAGGTGCTCAATAGCAGGGTTGCCATTAAATGTTGGTATCTCATGAATGTAGTTTTGGTAAAACAAGTTATCAAATACTAATCAAACATGGATATCGGATTTATGAATGGATGGGTTTAACTTTGCGACATGCGAAAATGGAGCATGGATGAGTTAGGGAGAATGTCTGTACAAGCATTCAAAGAAGCCCGAAAAAACCCACTTGTGGTGGTTTTAGACAATGTGCGCAGTATGCACAATGTGGGGTCTGTATTTAGAACATCAGATGCTTTTAGAATAGAAGCCATCTGTTTATGTGGGTATACGCCACAACCGCCGCATAGAGATATTCAGAAAACAGCGCTTGGGGCAACAGAAACTGTTAACTGGGTGCATTATTCCAACACTTTAGACGCTATTGAAGACCTAAAAACCAATGGTTATAAAATCTATTCGGTAGAACAAGCGGAGGGAAGTATTTCATTAGAACATTTTCAATCTGGGGAAGAAAAAATAGCCGTTGTTTTTGGTAATGAAGTTGAAGGAGTTGATGCAACAGTTTTGGCTGAGTCCGATGGTTGTATAGAAATTCCTCAATTAGGTATGAAACATTCCTTGAATATTTCAGTTGCAGCAGGCATTTTACTTTGGAAATTAACCGAGCCTAGATTGGCTAATTTATAAGATTCAAAAACAAGATATTTGCATTCGTTCAATTCTCTAATTATTGAAAATGAATACCCTTAAAAGATACCTAAGTTTAGTAAAGTTCTCCCATACCATATTTGCACTTCCCTTTGCAATGATTGGCTTTTTTCTAGCAATAACAAAGGCTGATATTAATTTAAAAGAAGACGCAAGACTTGGATGGGGAATTGAGTTCCCAGAAACTTGGCAATTGGTTTTGGCAAAACTCTTTTTGGTTTTAGTAAGCATGGTCACTGCAAGAAGTGCTGCCATGGCTTTTAATAGGTATTTAGACCGCAGCTTTGATGCCAAGAATCCAAGAACTGCCATTAGAGAGATTCCACAAGGAATTATTTCGCCCAATAGTGCTTTGAGGTTTGTGATATTGAACTGTGTCATTTTTACCATTGCTACCTATACCATAAATCCAATCTGTTTTTTTCTATCGCCTGTGGCTTTATTTGTGATTTTATTTTACAGTTATACTAAGAGATTTACTGCACTTTGTCATTTAGTGTTGGGTTTGGGTTTGTCCTTGGCACCAATTGGGGCATACCTAGCAGTTACCGGACATTTTAGCCTGCTTCCTATTTTGTTTTCATTGACCGTTTTATTTTGGGTAAGTGGGTTTGATATTATTTATGCCATGCAGGATATTGATTTTGACCAATCACAAGAACTTAGGTCTATTCCTTCAGTTCTTGGTGCAAAAAAAGCTTTAAAAGTATCTGAATTATTGCATCTACTTAGTGCCATTACTGTTATTACAGCAGGATGGTATGGAGAGTTTCATCTTGGTTATTGGGTAGGGGTAGTGGTTTTTATAGGGATGCTTATCTATCAGCATAGTATTGTCAAATTCAATGACCTAAGCCGAGTGAATATTGCGTTTATGACCGCTAATGGTATTGCCAGTGTTGTATTCGGCGTCTTGGTAATTGTAGACCTATATTTGTAAGCATGGCTAGAATCATTTGTATTGATTATGGTGGAAAAAGAACAGGCTTAGCGGTTACTGATCCCTTGCAAATTATTGCTACGGCTTTGGATACGGTTGCTACCCATGATTTATACAATTATTTGAAAGCCTATTTTGCCAAAGAATCGGTTGAACTAATCTTAATTGGTGCCCCATTAAATCTGGATGATTCTCCAACACATGCCACTCCCTTGGTAGAAGCAGCCTGTATTCGCTTGCAAAAAGAGTTTCCACAGATTCCTATAAAAAAAGTGGACGAACGGTTTACTTCTAAAATGGCTTCTAGGGCAATGTTAGAAATGGGGATGAAGAAAAAGGATCGTCAAGTCAAGGGTAATATTGACCAAATTGCAGCTACTATTATGCTCCAAGAGTATCTACAATCAATAAGTTAGGGAACTATTTGCTGGTTGGTGCTTTTGCAGGTATTTTTGCAGTCACTAAATAGAAATAAATGATTCTTCCCATAGTTGCTTATGGCGCACCGGTACTTAGGAAAATGTGTAAGGATATAGATGCTGATTATCCGGGTTTGGACAAACTCATTGAAGATATGTGGGAGACCATGTATGCTAGCAATGGGGTAGGGCTTGCAGCTCCTCAAATAAATAAGGATATCAGATTATTTGTCATGGATAGTGTCCAGATTTTTGAAAATTTGGAAGATGATGAATTGGGTTTGTATCCCGATGGTCCTGGAATCAAGAAAGTCTTTATTAATGCACATATAGTAGATTTAGAAGGTGAGGAATGGGCTTATAATGAGGGCTGTTTGAGTATTCCTAAAATAAGGGAAGACGTTTACAGACAAGAAACGGTAATCCTACAATATTGGGATGAACAGTTTGTTGAACACACAGAATCCTTTAATGGAATTACTGCTAGAGTAATTCTTCATGAGTATGACCATATTGATGGAAAATTGTTCATTGACTATATTAAACCATTGCGTAGAAAGCTCTTGCAAGGAAAATTAAATGATATCAATAAGGGAAAAGTTAAAGTGGATTACAAAATGATTTTCCCAAAATGAGGAAGGTATTAAGCGCTGTACTATTGTTTTTTTCCTTTCTGTTACATGCACAGGATACTACTATCACTATTGATAAACAGCCATTTACCCTTGCAGAAGTTGTTGTTAGAAACAATTTTGACTATAAGCGCTTATTGGTAACCATTAAGGATGATACCACTTTTTACAAAGCTTTCCGCAATCTTCGAATATTAGGCTTCTCTTCTTATAATGATATTCGTATGTTGGATAAAAAAGGGGCTGTTAAAGCTTCTTTGAGTAGTAAGACCAGACAGAATAGGGTGGATGGATGTAGAACAATGGATGTATTGGAAGAAGCCACTACAGGTGATTTTTATGACAAAAAGGGAAAATACAATTACCTCACGCCAGAATTGTATGCAGGACTATTTTTCACCAAGGGCAAGATTTGTGGAGAGAATAATTATGTAAAGGGAAAGTCCTTAACAGCTTCTGGCAAATCTGGAATTGACAAACACAAAGAGCAATTAAAAATGCTTTTTTTTAATCCTGGAAAAAAAATTCCTGGAATTCCTTTTATTGGAGATAAGCTAGACTTGTATGATGAACACGCTCAGAAATACTATACTTATCGCTTAGACATTGTAGAGTATCACAAAGAATTGGCTTATGTATTTACCATTGAACCCAAGGAAGAATTAAAAGGCTTGAAAAAAGACCAGATAGTTGTAGACCAAATGATAACTTGGTTTAACATGAAAACCTTAGAAGTGTTGGGTAGAAATTATAGTTTGAGCTATAAAGCTGGAGTATATGATTTTGACGTAAGTATGGAAGTTGAAATGACAAGATTTGCAGGACTAACAGTTCCATCTGTGCTAAGATACAAAGGGGATTGGGACGTAATTTTCAAGAAAAGAGAAAGGGCTGTGTTTACTGCAACCCTATTTGATTTCAAAAAATAGATTCAGGGAAAAAGAAAAGGGCTACAAAAATGCAGCCCTATAAATCATCCCCCGATGATTCTTATAATAAACGCTATAAGCTGTTCAGATACTCCAATATTTGTGCCAAATTTTTCTTCTCAGGATTAAAACTGTAATTCACAACAGACCCAACATCGTTAACCAATTTTGTTCCCAAATAAAAGTCTTTACCAATTTTTGAAATGGAGACTAAAGTTAATTTGGTGCCAATAGGTACATTACCAGTTGTAAAAGCTCTTGACGCAAAGTCACTTTTTAGAGATAAAACGGTTCTTGAGTTTGCAAAGACCGCAAAAACAAGGGTATTCTTATTGGTAAAGTTAGGAGGCAGTATACCATATATATTGGTCAATTTGGTAGTAGGATTCAATACATGGTGAGCACTAATCCATCTGAGTTTTTTAGATTCTAATAGATACCCCCTTTTTTCATTCGACCCAATGTTTTTGATCCATGGTTTGATCCAACTGGTATCAATATCTGGGTACCAGTTATGTGCAGAATCCAGAGCACTAGATGGAATAGGGAAACCTTCTTTTCCATAATAGACTTGCATATAGGGTTTTGGCGCTTCCATATCAGTCCATTTGATTTTCATGCTTGTACCAGGTGCCAAAACCAATTCATTGCCATTTTTTGTAATTCTAATAAAAAAAGCACCACCTGTTTCTAATGGAAATCCATTACTGCTATTGGGTCTAAAAGACTTAATAAAATCCCCTTTTTTGATGATTTTGATGATTTCAATTTTTGCCTTCCCATCAAGTAATAATCCAGTACTGGTTGTTAAAGTGTTGCCTTTAAATTCAAGTTCAAGTGCATCTCCAAATTCAATAGACTGATCTTTTGATAGGTCTATGGAATCTGTAAAAAAGACTTTCTGAAAAAGACTATCTGCCAGTGAAAATATATTAGCAGTATTGCCAATATTCTTAACCCAGGCAGTATCATTTAGTTCATTGTTGTTATAGGGCTTGAAGTCATTGTTCAAACCTTCCTTGGCACATGATCCCAGCATTAGGATCAAGACAATGGCTACAATGGAAGTAAATTTTTTCATGTTCATCCCGTTATTATTATTGAGATACATTGTTTGTTTGTTTTGTTGCCCGGACTTATCGGTTCAGGTTAAATCTAAGTCCAATGGCTAAGCCTCCCACTTGAAAACGCTGGGTGTAGGGAGACAAATCGCTAGTCATATTTTTTAGATTATAGCGAAAATAGGGTTCAAAAAACAGGTGGGTATTTTCACTGATTCTTTTTTGTATACTAATACTGGAATAGAGCCCCATACCAATATTGGTTTTATATAAAGAATTGCTTGCTTTGCTAATTGATACAGGCTGATAAGCTGTATCTAACATTTCTCCCTGATACCAAGAAGAGACATTAAAAATAACTCCTGCATTGATGCCTACACGTAGGTCATCATTTCCAAATTCATAGCCCAAAGTAAGTGGGATATCAATACTACGATACCTGTTTTTGACATTTTTGACGCTGTAACCAATGGTTTGTAAAACACTGGTGTCGCTTACTAAAATGGTATCACCTGGAGAGCGAATAATGGTTCTGGCAGTAATGACCGTGGTTACTTTTATTTCGTTTTCACTTCTGTACACAAATTTTTGGTTGATTTGAGAATACTGAAGCCCTGTCTTTATTAAGAAGTGATCGTTCAGGGGCTTTACTAATCTAATTCCTGCAGAATAACCAACTTGCATCTGTTCACTACTGTCCTTGCTATTTAGATATTGCTGAGACGCATTGATATTAGAAACAGATTTAAAAGCATAATCTGGAGAAGCAAATACTTCCATTCCCCAATCCGTGTTAAAACTGGAAGATTTGCCCCTGATAGTTGGGCAAATAATAATGGCTTTAAATTTTTTATCATGGGCATTGGCGGATAATTGTTTATTCACCATTCCTAATTGATTAAAATTTGACAAGTTGGACATGCGAATGGTACTGCCAGAAGCATGGTTACTAATATAATCGGGTATTTGTTCTTCTAAGGATAAGCTAGATTCCACTAGATCTGTAGCAGGATTCCCAGCATTATTTTGCGTGAAGATTACTGTGTTTTTGCTGACAATATTTGGCTTGCTTGAAATATAGGCTCCTTGATTAATATTGTCAGGGGATTCAATAACGGGATCAGTAATTTGTAAGGTTTTATCTGATTTGTTTTGGGTATATACAGTGGTATTTTTATCATTTTGAGTAGCAGTTGGAATCAATAGGCTTTGTGTTGTTTTATTTGTTTCAGAAGAAGTATTAATGGCATCAATTGTTTGGTCTTTGCTTTTGCCGGTATTTAAAGCAATGCCAATAGCACCTGTAATAACAGCTGCAACAATCAATCCTTTACCAGTTTGTTTTGGCAGAAAGAAACCAGCAGGTTTCTGATCCTTTTCTGGGCGGATTTTTTCCCATAGACCCTCAGGCACCGGCGCCGAATGGTCTTTGAGCTTCTCCTTGAAGAAGTTGTCAAACGATTGATCTGTCATATTATACAGCAATTTTTTGTAATTGTATGATTTGTTGTTGCAGCATTTTTCTTGCCTTCACCAGTTGGCTGCGGCTGGTGCCGGGTTGTATATGAAGCATTTCTGCTATTTCATCATGACTATAACCTTCAATTACATTTAAGTTGAAAACCACTCTATACCCTTCAGGTAATTGGTTAATCAACTTCATCAAATCCTCCTGACCCAAATGTGCATATGCATAAGGATCTAATTGAGGGGTATTTCCACTGTTCTCGTCTATTTCTTTAAAATGTAATTTTTTCTTTTCTAAATGTCTAATGGCCGTATTAACAATGATTCTTCTGATCCAACCTTCAAAACTGCCTTCAAATTTAAATTGATGAATGTATTGGAATACTTTTATAAAGCCATCTTGCATAATATCTTCGGCTTCCATAGCATCATTCGCGTATCTCAGGCATACAGACATCATTTTACCCCCGAATTGCTCAAATAACATTCGTTGGCAATTTGCATCTTGCTTGATACATCCTTTGATAAGATCGGTTTCCGTCACCGGCGATATTTTTGTTGTCAACGTTGAATAGATACCAATCCAAGCAAAAATGTTGCCTGAAAGGTTTTTCCCAAGCTAAAGAACATAAAAAATCCTGAATGAGACCATTCAGGATTGTTAATCTTTGATTTTGAGACAGTTAAATAGCCAAAAACTGATCATGTATATAGTCTACCACACTCACCAAACTATTTGTTTGTTGATAAACTGCCAGCTGACGGTCTGCTCCTGTACCTTTTTCAAATATTCTGGCTATTTGGTCTACCATATGCCTGCTGCCCAATTCGTCTACCACATCGTCTACAAAATCCAATAATTCGTAGATGAGTAAACGGGTATTGACTTCTGTTTCCTTACCAAAATCTATTAAAGTTCCATCAATACCGTATCGGCTTGCCCGCCATTTGTTTTCAGTAATAAGTGCTCGCTCATAAATCATGAAATTCAAGTTTTTGGACCTAAGCTTATAAATCTTAGCGCAAATTGCTTGAAATAAGGCAGCAATAGTAATGGTTTCCTGAACGGTCATGGGAACATCACAGATTCTAAATTCAACCGTATTGAAAAAGGGATGAACCCTTAGATCCCACCAAATTTTCTTGGCATTATCTATGCAATTGGTTTTGATCAACAGGTTTACATAATTCTCATAGGCTTCAATGCTTTCAAAATAATCCGGTATTCCAGTTCTGGGGAATTTATCAAATACCTTGGTTCTAAAAGATTTATAGCCAGTTTCCCTTCCTTCCCAGAAAGGTGAGTTGGTACTCAACGCATATACGTGCGGTAAAAAATAACGCGCCGTATTAGCAATATGAATGGCCATTTTACGGTCTTCCATACCCACATGAACATGTAGTCCAAAAATGAGGTTACTTCTGGCAGCTTCCTGTAATTCGTTCACAATTTGATTATACCTAACATGGTCCGTAATTAATTGGCTTTCCCAATGACTAAAAGGGTGTGTGCCCGAAGCACCCATCCAAAAACCAAGGTTTCCCGCTATTTCAGAGATAGTGCCTCTTAGAGTGGCAACGTCTTTAAATGCTTCGTCAATATCTTGGCAAATATCAGTGCCTACTTCAACCACGGCCTGGTGCATTTCTGCTTTTACTTTGTCTTTTAAAAGCTTTTGACCTTCTATGACAATTTTTTGTTCATGACTGGCCAATTCTTTGGTTTTGGGATCCAATACCATGTATTCTTCTTCCACCCCAAGGGTGAACTGTTTGTAATTCAAATTACCCATTTGACCTCCTTGTTCTTAAACTACTGATATGCGAATTTGATTAAATAGCTTAGGGGTAAAGTCCTAGTTTGGAAGCCCCTCTCTTGATATATTCACCCCAAGTTAGGTTGTCTTGACCTGGTTGTTGGGCCTGAGCTTTTTCAATGGCATAATTGGCCGCAGTTTCAACC
>CAMFKK010000071.1 GCA_945957225.1 uncultured Sphingobacteriia bacterium
TTTGGCGCTGGTTTTGTCTACGTAAACCACATTTTTGGCATAGGGTTTAGAGGCAATAAATTGCTGAATTTGACCAATAGTGTCTTTATTCATGGTGCGCAAATAGGCACTCATACGAATATCTTCTTTAAAGGCATTGCCTACCGAACTAATGTTCAGAAAGAACCAGCCCATAATCCCTAAAATCAATAATACCAGTGCAACCCCTACTATACTATAGATATAATTGGGTTTACTGCGTTTCATAGATGATTTACCAACAGCGGCCATAGTTCAGTTTTTTGACTAGAAACCATATTTCGTAAAAACGGTTCCCGATGGGCAAATGTAGGCTTTTGAGCGTTAAACACTTACATTTGCAGCCATTCAAAATGGTTTTTTACAGCCCAAATTACCGCTTTCGAGTCTTAATAGGGTTAAAGATTTGTTAGAACAATGGAATACGATTTCAGAAAAATAGAAAAGGAGCGCCAAAGACAGTGGCGTGAGCAGCACGCCTATCGCGTTAGCAATACCAGCGACAAGCCCAAATATTATGTCTTGGATATGTTCCCTTATCCCAGTGGTGCAGGCTTGCACGTGGGTCATCCTTTAGGATATATTGCTTCAGATATTTTTAGCCGATTCAAGCGTTTGCAAGGATTTAATGTATTGCATCCCATGGGATATGATGCATTTGGTTTACCTGCCGAACAGTATGCCATTGAACACGGAGTCCATCCTGCTATCAGTACCGATAAAAATATTGATACGTTTAGAAAGCAATTGGACAATATTGGGTTTTGTTTTGACTGGGAGCGTGAGATCAGAACCTGTCAACCCAATTATTATAAATGGACCCAGTGGATTTTTCTGCAATTATTCAATAGCTTCTTTAACAAGCAGACACAAAAAGCAACTCCAATTACTGAACTGATTGCCAGTTTTGAAAAAGAGGGTAATGCGGTTCATGCGTTTCCTGCAGCAGTCAATTATCAACCATCAAGTTTTAGTGCAAGTGATTGGAAAGGTTTTGATGAAAAGCAGCAGCAAGAAATTCTGATGCATTACAGATTGGCTTTTTGTGGATACGGAGAAGTGAACTGGTGTGAAGCATTGGGAACGGTTTTGGCCAATGATGAAGTAGTGAATGGGGTTAGTGAAAGAGGTGGTCATCCAGTAGTAAAAAAGAAATTGCGTCAATGGTATTTGCGCATTACTGAATATGCAGACCGTTTGCTAGAAGGCTTGGAACGCGTGGAGTTCAGCGATTCCATGAAAGAAATGCAAACCAACTGGATTGGAAAAAGTTATGGCGCGGAAATTGATTTTGAAATTACCGGCGTTCCAATAGCAGGTCAACAATTAAAAGTCTATACCACCAGACCCGATACCATTTTTGGCGTAGACTTTATGGTGATTGCACCAGAGCACGAATTGATCAATACCATCACTACTGCAGAACAACAAGCCGCAGTAGATGACTATTGCACTTATGTAAAAAGCCGCAGTGAAAGAGAGCGTCAGGCTGAGAAAAAAATCAGCGGCTGCTTTACCGGTGCCTATGCCATTAATCCATTCAATGGGGTAAAAATTCCTATCTGGATTTCTGAATACGTGTTGGCGGGTTATGGTACAGGAGCCATTATGGCTGTGCCTTGCGGCGATGACAGGGACTTTAAATTTGCCAAACATTTTAATATTCCCATCACCAATATCTTGGGAGATGCATTTAATGGAGAGGAAGCCAATCCTACAAAGGACGCCAAATTACACAATAGCGATTTCTTAAATGGGGTGGTCATGCGTGACGCCATTGCCATTGTCAATAAACGTTTGGAGGAAATGGGTATTGGTATTGCCAAAGTCAATTATCGCATGCGCGATGCGGCTTTTAGCAGACAGCGTTATTGGGGAGAACCATTCCCCATACAATGGAAAAATGGTACGGCTTATCCATTGGCTGAAACAGAATTGCCATTACTCTTACCGGAAGTAGATACCTATTCGCCAGGTCCGGAAGGAGAAGGTCCTTTGGCCAATATTCCTGAATGGGTGGCCAAAGAATTAGAAACCAATACCATGCCTGGTTATGCGGGTAGTAGTTGGTATTTTCTGCGTTATATGGATCCGCATAATGAGCAGGAATTCTGTAATAGGGCAGTGAGTGATTATTGGAACCAAGTGGATTTATATATTGGTGGAACCGAACACGCAGTTGGTCATTTGCTTTATAGCCGTATGTGGACCAAGGCCCTCTATGACCTAGGACATATTGGATTTGATGAACCTTTTAAAAAGCTCCTGAACCAGGGAATGATTCAAGGTTCTTCCAGATTTGTGTACCGTCTTAAAGGCACCCAGGAATTTATTTCTTATGGCTTGATTAAGGATTTTGAGACGGTAGACAAATTGCATGTAGACGTAAATATTGTAGACGGTATTGAACTTGATACAAATGCTTTCAAAAAATGGAAGCCTGATTATGTTAATGCAAGTTTTCAGTTAGAAGAGGGTAAATACCTCTGCGGAACGGAAGTAGAGAAAATGTCTAAGTCCAAATTCAATACGGTGAACCCAGATGAATTGGTACAGAAATTTGGCGCCGATACTTTCCGCATGTATGAAATGTTCTTGGGTCCTGTAGAACAGAGCAAACCCTGGGATACCAAGGGAATTGAAGGTGTACACCGCTTTATCAAAAAGCTTTGGCGCCTATTCTTTGATGAACTCAAGGGAAAGGTTTGGAATGAAGACGCACCAAATGCTGCGGAATTAAAGGTCTTGCACAAAGCCATCAAGAAAACACATGACGATACAGAGCGATTTAGCTTTAATACCGCTGTGAGTGGATTTATGATTTGTGTGAATGAGTTGGCCGATTTAAAATGCAATAAACGCGCCATTTTGGAGCCGCTCTTGATCTTGGTTACACCTTATGCGCCTCACGTAGCGGAAGAATTATGGTCTTTATTGGGTAATAATAGCTCTATTTTAGACGCGTCATTCCCTGTTTTTGACCCAACCCATGTGGTAGAATCAGCCAAAGAATATCCAGTGAGTATCAATGGTAAAGTAAGAACCAATTTGCTGATTTCTTTGGATGCTACAGAAGCAGAAGTGCAGGAATTGGTCTTGGCCAATGAACTGGTACAAAAATGGGTAGAGGGTAAGTCTTTGAAAAAAATCATTTTTGTCAAGGGTAGGATGATCAACTTGGTCATCTAATCAATATACAGCAATGGCAGATTTTGGCCCCAGTTCTTGAACTGGGGCTTTTTCATTCCTGTAAAATTCATTCAAATTCAAAGGGCTTTTATTACATTGCTGCACCAAAATTCCAACTATGCATTTCAAACGACTGCTGTTTACAGCCTGCATCACTGCTAGCACCCTAGTAGTATTTGCCCAAAAGAAAACCTTTAGTCAAGAAGAATTATTGGCAGGAAAGCTGCCCAAAGATTTTACCTATTCCCTTCCACAAGTTGTAAAATGGGTAGATGATGAGCACGTTGAATTGTATCAGAAAGTGCATCCAGATTCTCCCTATAGAACCTATACCATGGACGTAAAAACAGGTGCATTAACCCAGAAGAATGAAGGTGGAGCTCCTAGCCGTGGACCCGGAATGGCATCGCCTTATGCCAAACAAATCATCACTAAAGACAATGACTTGTTTGTTAAAGCTGGCGGGGTTGAAAAAAGAATTACCAATGACAAGGCAGAAGAAAAGAACCCCATGTTTTCTCCCGATAGTAATTATGTAGCATTTACTAGAAATAATAATCTGTTTACAGTAAACCTATCTACCGGAAAAGAAAATCAATTAACTACCGATGGTACTGCAACCACATTAAATGGTTATGCTAGCTGGGTTTATTTTGAAGAGATTTTTGGAAGATCTACCCGCTATCGTGCCTATTGGTGGAGACCTGATAGTAAGCAATTGGCTTATATGCATTTTGACGAGAGCATGATTCCCATGTTCCCAATTTACAATAGTGAAGGAGCGCATGGTTTTGTAGAAGAAACCCGTTATCCAAAATCTGGAGATAAGAATCCAGAGGTAAAAATTGGATTTGTAAGTCCAGATGGTGGTAAAACAGTTTGGGCCGATTTTAATGAAAAAGATGACCAATATTTTGGATGGCCAGTTTGGAAACCAGGTACCAGCAATCTCTTGGTATATTGGATGAACCGTGGTCAAGATAATATGAAAATGTACGATGTAGATCCTGTAACTGGAAAGAAAAAAGAGATCTATGACGAGAAGCAAAAAACTTGGATTGACTTAGAAGACCGCGTGAGTGGTAGGGTCAACTTTATTACCAATAATACCCAGTTTATCATGCAAAGTGATAGAACTGGTTGGAACCATTTGTATCTCTATGGTAGTGACGGAGTATTAAAAAATGCCATCACCACGGGTAACTATACCGTAACTGGCATCAAGTATATTGATGAGAAAAATAGTCAGGTTTATTTTACTGCCAGAAGCCGTGAAAACACTGCCAGGATTGATTTGTATGTGGCTAAATTCAATGGAACTGGCCTAAAGCGTTTGACTTTTGGAGAGTACAATCATGCTAATACAAGTTTGTCTCCAACAGGCAAATATTTTATTACAACTTATAGCAGTGTTACAAGTCCCGCTAAAGTAAGTTTGGTTGACAATACTGGTAAAATCATTCGCGAATTAGGCGATAGTAAGTCAGCCGTAATGGATCAATATGAATTGGCCAAAACTGAACTGATTAGAATTAAGAGCGCAGATGGCTTGTTTGATTTGCCTGCCTATGTTACTTGGCCAGCCAAGATGGATCCTTCAAAAAAATACCCTTTATTGGTGAGCATCTATGGTGGTCCAAATGCAGGAACCGTAATGGATAGATGGGGTTGGTCTCCTAATACCCAGTTCTATGCACAAGAAGGAGTGATTCAAGTAGCTTTTGACCATCGCGCCAGCGGCCATTTTGGAAAAGCCGGTGTAAATTATATGCACCGTAATTTGGGCTATTGGGAAATGGAAGACTATAAGACCATGGCCAAATGGTTTATTGCCAATGGTCAGGCTGATCCAACTAAGATATGTATTACTGGATTTAGTTATGGGGGATACATGAGTTGCTATGCATTGACTTATGGTTCAGATGTATTTACCCATGCTATGGCAGGTGGTTCTGTGGTGGACTGGCGTTTGTATGATAGCCATTACACCGAAAGATTTATGGATACACCTGAAGAGAATCCAGGTGGATATAAAAGCAGTAGCGTATTAACTTATGTAGATAAATTCAAAGGTCAATTGCAATTGGTGCATGGCACCATGGATGATAACGTACATATGCAGAACAGCATTCAGTTGGTGAGTGCCTTACAGGACAAGGGTAAAGATTTTGAATTCATGCTCTATCCTGGTGGACGTCATGGATGGGGTGGTGCCAAGGGCAATCATTTTAATAATTTAAAAACCAAATTCATTTACAAATACTTATTGGAAAAACCTGTTCCAAAAGCTTTGTTGAGATAAAATAATGCTTCTTTTAAATGACACAATATTTGATACTGCCCGGTCTTGGTAATTCTGGTCCAGCACATTGGCAAACTTATTTTGAGCACAGTGCACCCAATTTTAAAAGGGTGGAGCAAACTCAGTGGGATGCGCCAAATTGTGCAACTTGGATTGATACCATTGACAGGGCAGTATTGGATTATCATCCATCACAGGTTGTTTTGATTGCGCATAGTTTGGCTTGTTGCACTATTGCGCATTGGGCAAACAAGTACCAACGAACCATTAAAGGAGCATTGTTGGTAGCGCCAAGCGATATTGAAAATCCTGTATATGCTTTTCCCGCTACGGGTTTTGTTCCTATTCCATTGCAAGTAATTCCTTTTAAAACCTTGGTGGTTGCAAGTGCTAACGATCCTTGGGTATCCATAGAAAGGGCTCAATACTTTGCAAATTCTTGGGGTTCAACGCTCATCAATATTGGAGATGCAGGTCATATTAATGCAGACAGTGGCTTTGGAAAATGGGAGCAGGGTTTGCGTTTTTTGGATTTGTTTGATAAACATTAAACCAATAGTTGGTAAGAATTTTGCAAGGATTAATTGCATCAAGTTCCTACTTGTTTGAGAGTGCTTGATTCCCGATTATTCATTCTTACTGCACTATTTTATGAACCAAGAAAATCATTTTGCCAAACTTGTTGTAAAACATCCATTGGCTTTTTATCCTGTTGTATCATTTGATGCTTCAAAAGAGCAATTATTGCAACTAGATTTTACGGCTTCTAATACTGCAATTACTGCAGCGGTATTATCCAGCACAGAAAGCCTTAGCGCTTATGTTGATCAGGTATTGAAGCAATCCAATGCCAAGTTTGGGATTGGTGGTTATAATGAACACAGAACGGTATATAGCAGGAGTAAGGTATTTGACAGTTCCGATGGATCTGAGCCTCGTAGATTACACTTGGGTATAGATATTTGGGGAGTAGTTGGCACCCCAGTTTTTGCAGTTGCCGATGGTTATGTGCATAGTATTGCCAATAACGCTGCCTATGGCGATTATGGTGCTACCATTATATTGGCGCATCAGTTAGATGGGCTAGAATTTTATAGTTTATATGGTCATCTTTCTTTGGCCGATCTTAATCAATTGGAAACTGGTCAGCCCATTCAAGGAGGATCCCTAATTGCGCATTTTGGACCACCGGAAGAGAATGGGCAATGGCCCCCACATTTGCATTTTCAACTGATGTTGGATATGGAAGGAAAAGAGGGAGACTACCCGGGAGTATGTAGATTTAGTGAAAGAGCGGTCTATTTAGCCAATTGTCCTGATCCGGATTTGCTGTTACAATTATTGCAATATGCAATACCCCCTTTATCAACTAAGCATGAATCCTAGAAGACAAAGAGGGTTGCTGGTTTCTCAAACTATGTTCTAACTATTGTAGATAAAAGCAAAAGTTTTTGCAAATTCTTCCAAAGGAATATTTCCAAAAACGGGTTTGGGTTTGCTTGCATAATCCGCTGCCATTTCTCCAGACTTGACAGCAATGCCCATTTCTGTATAATTCTTGGCTACTTCTTCAGATAAACCAGCTTGAATCATGCCAGCGTGATTTTGCTCATCGGTAAAATCTACCCAAGGCAGTTCTGGTTTTCCAATAGCTGCACCTAGTATGGCTGCAATTTCTGATGGAGTCTTTTCATCACTTACCACATACTGAACAGCATGACCTGTAAAGTCTAGTGCAATTAATGCTTTGGCGGCTTCAGCTGCAATATCAGTTGGGTGCACCAATACCAATTTGCTATTGTTACCGTAGTTTCCACCAATAAAATTCATGTGCTTGATCATACCAATATTGGCTAAGAAATTGGTGTAAAAAAATCCCGGACGTAGGTGCAGAATGTCTACTCCAGATAAACGGTTATAGGCTTTTTCTACACGGAACAAACCACTAACCGGTCCACACCCGGTTTCCATATGTGCTCCAATGCTACTTAGATTCACTACTTTTTTTACGCCACTAGCTTCAATTGCAGAAGCATAGTTTTCTCCTTGACGTCCAATATGTCCCTTCCAATCGGCAGCATCCCAAGTTGGGGGAACCATGGTATAAATGGCATCAGCACCAGTAAAAGTCTTTACTAAAAAATCAAAGTCAGCAACAGAACCAATGGCTGCTTTTGCACCTGCTGTAGTTAAGTCTTTTAAGTTGTCTAATGATCTTCCAATAACGGTTACTTGATGTCCCGCTTTTAATAATTCAAGTGCTAGGGGTTTTGAGATATTTCCCGCACCGCCTGTAATTACATAATGCATGTTTCTTGGTTTTATAGGTGATTGTTTATAGTTGTATATACAAATGAAATCATAAAAAAATATTAATCGGTTAATTTATCTGATACCTGATTCATGTTTTTAACCAGTTCTTTAATGTCTTGGTTATCTAAAGAACTTGCATAAGCTGCTTGTGATCTGGCTACACAGGCTTGTAATTCTGGTAATAATTGTTTTGCTTTTGGACTGGGATATACATTGGTGGTTTTGCCTTCTGTTGTTCTAACAACCAGTTTTCTTTCTTCCAGTTTTTCAAGCAAACGACTGATAGTACTGGGTGTTAGTTGCAATTGGTCTGCAATGGCTCCTGGTTGAATACCGGGATCATCCAAAACCAACATCAATAAATAACCATGACTGGGTGATAAGTCTACCGGCTTCCAACTTTCAATGGCCAATTTCTCTACCTTTCTCGCCAAAGCGTTGCTGGTAAAGTATAGACATTTTGAAAATTTGCAGTCCGATGTTTTCATGAGAGGGCAAAGATAATTATCTTATTTGTATATGCAAATATATTTTTTAGACCATTTTCCCTGTTAAATTTGATCTGATAGTAAGATGGTTGTCCCTTTTTCATTTTCTAACAAGGAATGGGTTAGCATGGATTGGGCAATCTTGATGGCAGGGATAGAACGGTATTTGCGCAAACTTCCTACCAATAAGGGGTTGATCCATCCATTGATCATAGCTGCCATTTTTTCTCCAGAACGGTGTTCTATTCTATTGCCCGTAATCAAAGCGGGTCTAAAAATGGTCAATTGTTCAAAACCAATGGCTTCTAGTGCCACTTCCATTGCAGCTTTTACCCTACTATAGAAAAAACTGGAATTGGCACTTGCTCCCATGGCACTAATCACCATCATTTTTTTGGTACCAGCCCCAAATTGCAAACGCGCAAATTTAACGGGGTATTCCAAGTCTACTTTTTTAAAGGCTTCCTTGGTTTTTACTTTTTTAATGGTAGTTCCCAAACAACAAAAAAGGGTATCGGCTTGAACAATCCCTTGGAATTGGTCAAAGTCAATCAAATGCTCCTGAAGCTTTGGATGTTGCACGCCAAGGGTTCTTCTAACATAGAC